>CALCME010000115.1 GCA_937965925.1 Candidatus Absconditabacterales bacterium
CTTGATCAAACAATATCTACGATGAGTTGATCTATTTTTGCTTCTTTCATGAAACTAGTAATGAGTGATTTACTATTTGATGAGAGAGTATAGATTTTATGTCATGATGCATGAAGACTCTTGAGTAAAGAAGCTGATCAATCAAAGAGAGAAATTTCATCTCTATGTAGTTTCATATACAACTTTCAAATAAGCGCAATGAAAGGAATCTTTCGCTTTGCAATCTTCATATATGATAGTATCTCATGTGGAGTCATTTTTCTTAGATTTTCAATCTCTTCTGGTTCGGTAAGAGCAGAATATCAGAAGTAAGGGGAGAATGTGTTGAGAGTTTTCAGCGCTAGTCAAAAACTATCTCATAGCGTTCCATCAAAATCAAAGATAAGGTGTTTCTTCATAATATTAAAGACAATATTGTAGATATAAAACGTTTATTTCCCTCCTTCTCGTGCATGATCGCATCGTAAGCGATTAATTTCTTCAAGACAAGAGACTGCATCTTCCATATCTTCAAGACAGATCCATTCCTTTACACTATGAAAATTATGTCCTCCAGCAAATAAGTTGGGACAAGGAATTCAGAGTTCGGTAAGTTTTGCTCCATCTGTTCCTCAGCGAATTCGATCTTGAATTGGCTCTATTCATAAATTGTGTAGTGCCATCAACGCTATTTCTGTAAGTCATGTGTTGAGAGAAACAATCTGAGCCATATTCCTATACTGTTTTTCACGAATCGCTTCATATGTCGCTCATGGGTGATCATCTACAACCTTTTGGGCATACGAAGTAATCATTGTTGCAAACTCATCAAGTTCTTTCATCTGGAATGAGCGTAGTATACACTTGACAGTAGCTGATCATGGCTTTCAATTTATGTGTCCTGGATGAAAGAATCCTTGATGATGACTTGTGTGTTCTGGACTTTTTTCTTCTGGGAACAAGGTAACAAAATCACTTGCTACTTTTACCGCATTGATAAGTTTGTCTTTTGCATATCAAGTATGCATCGCCTTTCAAGTAAACGTAATTGATAATTTATCTGCATTGAAATTGACTGATTCAAACTTTCCTTTTGATCATCCATCTACGGTATACGCATATGTTGGAGAGAATTTTTTCAGGTCTATATGATCTGTTCCGCGTCAAATCTCCTCATCTGGGGTAAAACAAATAGAGATATCTGGATGTTTTGTTTCTGGATACGAATAGATAAATTCTATGAAGGTCATTATTTCTGCAATTCATGCCTTATCATCTGATCATAAGAGTGTTGTTCCATCGGTGGAAATGATGGTTTTTCATGTCATCTTAAGTAGTTCCGGATTTTCTTTGACAGTGAGTACTACACTTTCTGTGATGCTGATATCTCATCATTGATAGTTTTCAATAATTTGAGGTGTAACGTTAGCTCATGATACATCTGGTGAGGTATCCATATGAGAACAAAACCCTAAAGAGGGGAGTTTTTTAGAGCTATTGGATGGTATATGTGCATAGACGTATCCATGCTCATCCATATGTGCATTTTCTACTCATAGCCCTTGAAGTTCATCTACCAAAACTCTTCAGAGGTCTTTTTGCTTCAATGTGCTTGGTACTGTTTCAGAGAAAGGATCAGATTGCGTGTCTATGCGTACATATCTAATAAATCTCTTAAGAAGTGTGTTCTTCTGTATTTTCATCTACTATTTCACTAAGAGGGTAAAATCAAGATATTCAAAAGTTCGTTGGTCTCACTTACGACGAAGGGTAGCTGATCTAATATAGAGCTTTACATTTTCGTACATGAGTCGAAGTTCATCTTCTGGAGGTGACTCCAAAGGGAGTTCGCTCCAACGAGAAGCATGTTCATTCAGATCAATAGTGAGTGTGTTTGATCCAGAAAGGAATGAAAGCGTGAGGGTGTTGTTTTTTAACTGTCATGAAATGGCATTCGATTCTTCTGGAAATTTCTGATCTCATTGTTTTTGGTGATCTGAGACATATATATCCCTATACAGAGTTGCGTATCATTCTATATCTATCTCTCTTCTGCGGTCTGTGTATATATGTCTTGTCTCATTATTGTTTGATCATAGTGGAATAAATCACACTCATCATCTATATTGTTCTATTCACATGAGATCAAAAAGTGTGCTTGTATCATTAAGATTCGGATCAAGTCGAGAAAGATTTTTGTCGTGATACCCTACGAGATAAGAAACAATTCATCATATATCTTGTTTTTGTTCCGGAGTTAGATTTGATATGGGTAGCGTCATTTGATTGGACTCAAGATTTCCGGTTTCTATTAACAAAGAAGTAAGTCTAGCCTTCTGGGAACTGATTGCTACTCATTCAGCACTAAGTGGTCATCAGAGTATTGATCATATTCAAACCCCCATAAGACTGATAAATAACCACCATATTTTTCAACGAGGACGAAAGAAAAGTCGCAATGAAACAACGGTAAGTCGTATGCAGAAGGCGATGACAAGATATCTTTCGACAGTGATTCAGTACTGTTCTACTCTGAGTTTAATGGCAAAGAAGATCATCACACACATGGGAAGAATGCTTATGAAAAGTCATCTGCGAAGTGTATACATTTTATCGTTTACTCCCTGTCGAACAGGAAGTAAAACGAGTGAAGCGACAATAACAAGTCAACTATATCGAAGAGCTCGAAAGGTTACCTCATTTGAGGGTCGTTGCCAGGTGATGAGAATCTTACCCATGTAGACATATAAGATCCCTCAAAATACAAGTAAAAGTCATCAAACTATTCCCGCAAAGAGCTTTTTCCATTTTGGGACAGAAATTTCTGTACGCTCTAGTTTTCATGAAATCACTCATTCTAAGAAGCTAATGCAACCTAAGAAAATTGCACAGGAAAATCGAACTGTTGGATATCGTCTGGAATCTATCTCAACTCAAAATAATGAGTTGATAGCCAATAGAGCAAGAGAGAGCCCTCAACTACTCACTATCACCGAAAATCCGGATATAACAGCTTGTTCTATCAGATCTAATAGTCGATGATGCACAGAGCTATCTTCACGCTTCGTTCATATGAGTGAGATTCCAACAAGTGAGAGAATTCATGCTCACCATATGATTCAAAGTGAAATTCATTGACTCATTGATGGTTGTGGTGAGAAGATATACCAAGTAGCTATTAGACACAGAAGTATACCTCATGTTCAGATTCGTTTCAACAACGTTGATGATCTATTAATGAGATCGGATTTGTGTCGAGCAGTTATCCATGCAATACTTCCTCAGAGACAAAAGAGGAAAAGGAGGAGACTTGATGTTCTCTTCTCATCTAATCAGAGAAGATTTCGTTCTCGAATAAGATCTAATCATCCAAAAAATACAAGAATCAACAGAAGTATCTGCAATGGAGCAATGTTGCAGACATTTTTAAATGATTCACTGAAACGAGAGAATGAAATATTCATATCAATAAATTTGACAAATTATAAATATATGATATAATTTACTTGTCAATATACAAAAATCTTTTATTTACTATACAAAAACGCATATGAAATGAAATGAGAAACGTATTCCAGTGAAGTCACTCATGAGAACATTATGAATTGGATTTGAAGATCTATATGAAATATTTGAAGAGTATGGAATATCTCTTGAAAGAGATTGATCAGTTTCTCTTTCTCTGCTTAAACAAATTGTACAAAATGTACGTGAATTGCAAGAAAAGGAACAGATCATTTCTCTTGATTCTGTAACAATACAACCTACTAGGAAACCTATTTATGCTCCTTGAGTTTGATCTACTTTTGGATCTATAGATCAAATGGATCTTTCTGAGTCTGGGGGTGCTGATTCTCTATATGATCACTTCAAAATTAGTCTGGAAGCTCTTTCCGAGAGGTATGAGTTGTCCGAATCGTTGTTTCGTGCACGACTTCAGAGTAAGTGACTCTTTCAAACTATGTTCTCAGAAGATGAAGGAGCTAATCTAGCTGGGAGATACTTGTATTCATATCATCAATCACTCGAAGACCAAGTATCTAATGAATCTTCTTCAGCTTCAATCTCTCCTTATAGAACTGAAACTAGCGGTGAATTCGAGGGTTCTCCTTCTAGAAAAAGTATGGAAGATGATTCTTTCTGATTTAAAGGTTCCTCTATAACAACTGCATGAGGAGATGAAGAGCCAAAAGTTCTTCTAGATCCTCAATCATCACGCTGATCTTTATGAGGTAAAATCCTTTTGTGATCACTCTTAGCTCTTTCGATTCCCGTTCTTCTTTCCTTGATCTCTTCACTAAAACAGTCCTCGTGATCATATGCTATTTCTGATCTAGGTGAGGAGACGATACACGGAGTATCAATGTGATCTGTTACTTCTCCAAGTCGTGAAGTAGATTATTCACTCTTTCTTCAAGATACGGATCCAACAAATGATACTCAACAGGCGGATACATTCTTTCTCAGTGTAGATAATGCATATAATGCAGATGATTCAGATGGAAGAGAAGAACCAAAAGAACATCTCGTTGCTGATGATCACTGAGTATTAGATTTTACGATGTTCCTTGATGATTCATGAGAGGTTCGCACACATGTTGTTACAGATGAAAATGAGCCCACTATTTTAGAGACAGTTAAAGAGTTTGTTTCAAATCTTGTAGCATCTGAAAAGGAACATGGATCAGCAGATGAACTTCCAAAAACATGAGCAAACATTGAATAGTATCAAGTATTGTTTGACTTTTTTATTCTACTAACAAACAAAAATGACAAAAAAAATAAAAATTAAGCACTTATCAAAAAAAAGTTGAATTTCAAAAAAGAAACTGAAATCACTGTTTCTTGAGAATTGAATTATTGAGTCTTTCAAAGAAAAATTTGTCTATAAGGATGTTGCAAAAACATTTTTGCGTGATGTGCAGTGAATCAACGAGTACTGATATTCAAAGATGTGATTTTTTGAAGATTTTTGATCGAAATTTCGTTTCGCATCTCTTTTTGGTCTTATTTGAACGGTGTGATTGTTCTGACTTCTCTTTTCATTAGCGAGTGATACGTGATCTCTCTCATGAGGTGGGATAGTTGATCATGAAGTGGCAAGTGTTGTTTCTGATAATGCTCTTGTAAGAAAAAATTTTCAAAGAGAGCGTTTTTTAGGAGATGTTCAGCAAGAAATTTTTCAGTGAGAATCACTTTCAGATGATCAACAGTTCGATGGATTGTTTGAAGAAGACGATCAAGATTGGTTCAAGAAGATCTTGAATGATGTTTCATTGTGAGAGGTGACGTTTACTCATGATAGTATACAAGAGAATGAAGTTCACTTTGTTCCCCCAGAAAGACTGCCAGATACTTGATGAGATCAATAAGGTTCTTGTGAGTGAATCTTATCCAAAAAGGCTTGTGAAGATTCAGATAATTGCTCGAATTGATATAAGGATCTGACCATAGTTTTTTCGTTTTTTTCGAGAAAGAACAATGACAAACAGTCCTATGATGAGAACAAACAGGATCCACCATGTACTCATGGTAATATCAACATTCCAAAGAGCAACAGCTTGAGAGAGTCATAAGACACTACTTGCTAGTGATATTCGACCGTAATAGATTCCAAATGGTACACGAAGAGATCGAAAGGTCTCTTTTTTTTGTGATTCCGATTGATCATCTTTTGAAAGATTCTTTGATGATATGAGATCAAGGATATTCGCAAGTACCCATCGCATCATAAAAATAAGAACTACTGAAACAATGTGCCATCACTGACCTGATGCTGTTATTCGAAGAGAGTTAAGGAGACAACTACCCCAGAACCATGATTGGGTCGCTTGATAGGCAGATCATTTTTTCGGTTGTCTGATTCGACCATATGCTACATAGACGATAAGGAGAAGATAAATCACCCCCCGAGCCCACATAAATGTCCATCCAGGTGGCATAAACATAAAAGGAAATGTCTCTGAAAGAACCTCATTTGAAACTCCCCAGTTTCAAGAAGTATTCATATAATTGAAAAAGAGGGTGGCAAAGAGAAGGAGCGTAGAGATGATATTGTTTTTCATTCTTCAAATCTGTTAGACTATAAAATGACTATTGCTTGATTGATTTATTCGCGAAATTTGCCACTAGAGCAGTAACTCAAGAAGCTACTGCTCATCTTGCTAGAGGAGAAGCTATTGGGGATCACAATGCTCAAAATAGCAAAGAAACTTATTCCAAGTCAAATGAACAAGCTTTTTCAAGCTCCACCTATCTTTTCTAAAGAACTTTTTGCTCGTTTTCTAAGTCACATTACGTGTTGTGATTACTAAAAACTACTAGTAGTATACGTCTAAATCGTTATTTTTCTAGAGATTTCTTCCATTTTTATTTGTGATCTCTAAAGATGGTTTTTTTTCTGAATTGAATATATGTGTAATTTTACTTATGATACCTCTGCTCTTTTAGTTTGAAAGATATACTGAAACTATGGAATGACTTCTCACAAACATCTCATACAAAAAATGAACAGGTGAATTTTTGTGATTATCTTTAGATGTAGTCAAGAAAGAGTGATGAATGAAGAGAATCAAAGAAAACATTATTGGGAGAGAACTCACTTTTGTCAAACAAGAAAGTACAAAAACATGTACCTGACGATTTGATCTTTGATCGATGCAATCTTCTCCTTGTCCAAGACAAGTAAAACTTTTCTGATCATGAAAAAATTGTGAATCATGCGAGAGAAGAACCTGATTTTCTCCATTTTTCTATAATCAAGATACTCTTTCTGATGCTCAGAAAAAATATAACGCTACGCCACATCTTGTGTATTTAGCCTATTTTGGATGAGAAGACATAAAGATATGAATTACCTCTGAGCGTAGATCGCTAGCAAGAATCATGGAGCAATGAGCTCTCGCTCGAACGATCTTGTGAACGTATGAGAACGCAGATCAGGCTCGTCGTATTGAAGCAATCTGATCAACCTATGCATGATGTAAAGAACACCTGCATGGGTCTAGGAAGGTCAAGTATATAGATGCTTCAGTAGTGGATCTTGATCGTGCACAAGAGTTGTTTTCCAAGAAAATTGATCTAATCAGTGAATGAGGAGATCTTACTTTCCCTCAGATGAGTATCTGAAAAAACTCTACGTATGTAAAATATGCAGCTCGTCTTTGAGAGCCAACACACAATGTCTCTAAGAAAGATCGCTTTTCGTGAATGGTTTTATGAATCTTATGAACTTGTCTGCTTGTCGAACAGTGACCACATCTCATGTTGCATAATCTGAAATCTCGAATTGGCTATGATATTCAGATCCTAGATGGAAGCGAAGAGATGTCGTGATTTGTTTCACAAGCGAGTTTGTTTTAGACGATGATTTTTTTGCTATTTTTTACATTTTTTTTACAGATCTACCTTATGATTTCTCTCTCCTCGATCTGTCATATATGAATCTGAACATTAAAAGAGAATAAGAAGAAATGACTTGATTCGGCTCTATCAATATGTTGATTGTGATCCTATTCAATTGTATGATATGATGTTGATACGTGAGTTTCACAGATGCCACTTACCTCTGAAGAAACTATAGAGTGATCAATTAACAGAGCAAGGAATTGTTTTCTTGTAAACCCGTCGCTTGATTTTGCATGTGGAGCTGAGTGATGAGTTTTTTTTACTAAACCCAACAAGGCATATATGATCTGAGCGATTACGCTTCTTGATGCATCTTGATATATGAATACTTCTACGTGATGAGATGTTCTTCTCCCTGAGTCTGTTGCTCAGAGGCTTCGTAATGGAGAAGAGTTGTGAGTGATTATGGATGATATTCGTCAGACCGAATGAGCTAATCATAGAGATTGAGCTATGTGATTTTTTACGAAATGAGCCATAACCAGAGGACAAGCATTTGAGTATATGACGATGAATGCTCTTGTTCCGTGGCTTCATTCGACTCTTTATTCATAATGTTTATATTAATATGAAATTGTATCTTATAAGACACGCTGAAACAACGTGGAAGAAAGACAAAAGAATTAAAGGACATAAAGATATTCCTTTGAGTACCGTTGGTAAAAAGCAAGCAGTAGATCTTGCTAGATATCTTGAATTGATAGCTGTGGATGAAGTATGGAGTAGTGACCTTAGCAGGTGTTTGCAAACTATTGAGCCATTCGTTACTAATAATGAGATTTTATTTCATATAGATCCAAAGCTAAGAGAAAAGCATTTTTGAAATTTTCAGTGAGTATCTACTTACTGATGGGAAGAAGAAGATCGGCAAAATATGCATGCACATCCTAGCGTTGAACCAAGAAGTGACCTTGTTGATAGGATAGAAGAATTCTATGATAATGTCATACTTTCACAACTTTATGAAGACAAGGTATGTGTTGTTGTAACTCATTCATGACCTCTGATGATTTTAGTTGCTCTACTGTTCAAGAAAAAACAGCTCTACTTGGATTGATTGTTCCAGATGTTTGTTTGAAATGCAACAGTCTCATGTTTTGAGGTAGTTGATTGAATTCGACATCAAGCTTTTGTTGACATGAGTGTTGAATAGACTCTTCCTTATTTGTATCTGATTATCAGAATTATTCTTTTCTTCCTTCAAATAGGGTTTGACCACTCGTATTGTTTTTTTTTAGAATAAATGAATCAGATATATTAGGTTTAATTAGGAGTGAGGGACAGTAGACTGTAGAAATATCTTACCAAAAATTTTTTCTGAAACCCATCAAGAATGATCTCAAAAGTAACAAATGAAAAAAGCACTGATTTACATAACATTAGACCAAACCTGTATGACTACCTTAAAGTACTCGCACTCCTGACTATGATTATAGATCATATATGATTTTTCTTTTTCCCAGAACTGGAAATGCTGAGAATAGTCTGAAGACTGGCATTTCCGATCTTTCTTTTTCTCGTATGACGAAATCATTCGTATAGGCGACATTCAAATCTACGAGTCCGGGGAGGTGTTTTTCAGATCTTTCTGCTCGTGTGATACTGGTATGGGGTGAACGATATTTTGTCCCTAAATATTCTTCTGGTGATAGGACTGGTGAGAGTGGTCTTGTGATGGATACAGCGTGTGAGTTCTCCACAACTGGAAGGGGTGATTTTTCTCTGAGCTGTAGCGTTGTATTTCCCCACCCTTCCATATCTAGACTACGGGACGATGTGACTTGCTTTTGGGATAGTGGGATATCGAGCTCGTAAACGATGAGCAACATGGTGGATAGGTGCTTTGATCATAAGTACGGTGGGTGTACATGTCTGGTATATGATTCAGGGGAGGTGATATACGCTTAGTGTCCTTCTGGTGTGTGTCTCGCTTATGTTGGTCTGAAGTTTTCTGCAGATGTCGAAACAGAATGTTTCATTGGTCAGTGGGAACTCATGACGAAATGCATGTGTGCTGTTTCTTTCTACTCATTGTTTGTCGTTGTATGTGGCGCAAGCGATCTTTTTGACTCTTATGTCTTTGATAGTAGGCTAGTAGTTCTTATCTTGTCAATCTATAACTCTTTCTTCGTCTCATGCTTTTTTGCTTTTTTCCGGTAGTATGACTACAGTAGGATAGATAGAAAGAGAATTTATTGAATACCAATCAACATATGGAACATCTAAAAAATATACGCTATGTTCTTCGTTCACCATGAGCGATTCTTATTGCGCTCGTGTTGACAGCAATACTATGAGCAATTTGATGGAGATTTATGGATCTAACGTTGCTCGCAGGAAATATGTGACAAACAAGAGCCACGACCGAACTTGTTCTTTTTGTGATATTTCTGTTGTTGTTTTGACTTTTCGTCGCAATTTCCGTATATAAAGCACAATACTTCTGATGAGGTGATACAAAAGAGCTGAGTCTCTGATCGTTGTGATGATTCTTAGGGATGCTGGTGATGTGATGCCCAGCGTGTAGTGTTACTTTGGCGTCCTATATATGACTTGCTTCTGTGGTGAGCTTGCTTCCATACAAATGATTGGAGTTAAAAGTTCTGTGAGTACTTACTCTTGTGTATGTGATCTATTCATCATTGAAATCGCTCCATTGTTGTTCACTAGAACATGCAACCATTTGATCTTCGAAAAACACCTGACATCCCGTTTTAGCTCCTGAAAAATGTATGAAACAACATCTCTACTGGCTTATCTTTCTCCAAGCGATTATTGCGACACTTTGATCGTTGTATTATGGTTGGTTTTGAGATCCAGCGATTAATATGCAAACGAGAAATTTTTGGAGTTTTTCAAATGGGCTAACTCCTTGTGAGATGTGTCGATTTGCAAGAATCTTGATGTATCCACTTGTAGTGATTATCTGAGTATGATGGATCAAGAAAAAGTTTGATTATAGGTCTGTGCTTCTTCTTTCTGGTGCATGAATACTTCTAGAAGCCTATCAGTATCGATTCCAGATGACTAATTCGGTTGCGGATGTGAACTCTTTTATCTGTGGGGTGGGTGAGGATGCTTCATGTGCAGCAACAGATGTCATCTATCAGTGATTTATTACGATCCCTCTCTTGTGCTTGATAGCATTTATTGTTATTTTTGTGTGAACGTTGAAAATTAGATCTTTGTCTAAGAAAAAATAGAATTGACATTTTTAAATAATTCTCTCTCTAACGTCTCTGATTATGTAGAAGTACATCCAGAGATTTTTTTATTATAGAACATATTCCGTAATAAGTCTTGCAAAATGATTGATTCTCTGTATCTTAATAAAAGAATATGTTCTTTTATTTAAAGAAAAAATACGATGACTAGATGAAGAAAGAAAGTAGAAAGGACGATCTGTATAGATACATCAGAACTCATCTGCTCATGTATGTGACCTGTGAAATTACCAAAATCCGAACTGAGGAAACTTGAGAAAGTGATGCTCTATCCAGATGAGTTGCAGGCTCTTGCGTATAAAGATTTAGATGATCTGACGATGCAACAGGCCGCTGAAAAGATGTGAATCTCTAAGACGGTCTTTGCAGGAATATATACCTCAGGACGCAAGAAACAGACGGACTGTTTGATTAATGGAAAGATTCTTATGGTACAGTGTGATGAAGAGACTCAACAATAAAGAGTCGCAACAATACCAAATAATCCTACCGATTTTATTATTCTTTTTATATTCCCATGTCGCAACTTTCACCAAAAAAAGCTAAAGAATGGATTGATCTTCATGATGATGTACTCTTGATAGATGCACGTAGTCGTGATGAGTACCGTATCTCCCATATACCATGAGCAGTGAATATTCCAGTAGATGAGGTAGAACAGAATAGTGAACGTTTGAAACGTACGGAGAAAATACTCGTATATTGTAATACATGAAATAGTAGTACGGATTTTATCAACAGAGCGAAACAGTCTAATATTACGCACCTTACAAATCTCGTGTGATGAATGAGTGTTCGAGAGCAGGAATGATTTGATGTAAATAAAAAAAGAAATGTTCTCCCCTTGATGAGGCAAGTAATGATTGCAGCATGATCTTTGATTTTGATCTGAGTGTTGTTTTGGAATTTCGTCCATCCTTGATTTCTTTGATTGACGATCTTTGTGTGATGTGGTCTCTTGTTCGCAGGTCTTTCATGATTTTGTGGTATGTCGGAACTTCTTGCATTGATGCCGTGGAATCGCTTTCCAGACGATGAGTCTAGAGACAATTTTTCAAGTAATGATGGTTCTGTTTTCGTGCATCAGTTTGAAGACAAAGATCTTTCTCATTTTAGTTACGCACTGATGAGTAATGCTGAGATGATTCTTGTAGATCCTTCGAGGAATCCTGAACCATACTATCTGTATGCCAAAGAACATAACGCAACAATTGTCTGAGTGATAGAAACTCATCCTCATGCTGATTTTGCAAGTAGCCATGCTGAGATTGCACACACAACCTGAGCAACGATATACTGTAGTTCTCTTGTATGAGCAACATATACTCACACCTGATTTGATGACTGAGATAGTATTTCTGTGTGATCAGTAACGTTGTCTTCTCTCCATACACCAGGACATTCACCAGACGGTATTAGTATTCTCGTGAAAGATGCTTCTTGAAGATCATTTTGTGTCTTTACTGGAGATACGTTGTTTGTCTGAGATGTAGGAAGAGCAGATCTAAGAGCATGAAGTTGAAATCTTCAACAACAGCAAAAAGAGCTCGCAAAAGCAATGTATGTAACTACGAGAGAGAAATTGATGACGTTAGATCCACAGACAATTGTTTTGCCTGCACATGGATCTGGAACACTTTGTGGAAAGTGAGTTAGTGACGCTAATATGAGTACAATAGAACAAGAACTCGCTACTAATCCTGCACTTCAATCCATGAGTGAAGATGAGTTTATAGACTATCTCACAACAGATCAGCCAGATATTCCCTTATATTTTTCAACCTGTGTAGAAGGAAATATACAATGATATAGGTCAATGCATGCCGTACAAAAGAGTATGTCAGTTGTTCCATTTGCTGAAATTGATGATCCGAATTCAGTTATTGATACAAGATCTACAAAGCTACATAGGAGAAACTGACCAACTGGAGCAGTACACATCCCCCTAGGAAAACAATTTCCAACGATACTTGGATCGCTTTATGACTTTTCTAAAAAACACTCTTTTATTGTGCAGTCTGAGAAGCAGTATCTGGAGTTGATAGAGTCACTTGCTAAAATCTGAGGAGAAGAGATCTGTGCGTGAGTGGTGATTATGGATCAAGAAGAACTGAGATCATATGTTCTTTCACAAGACGATGATCCGTCTACCTATCATATTATCGATGTTCGTCCTCGTGAGAGTGTTTTGAGGAATCCCATGTTTGCAGATCCAGTCACTTCTCGTATTCCTCTCCATGAACTGACAGATCGTATGAGTGAACTACCTGAGGGGAAGATTTTGATTCCATATTGTGGGGGAACGTATACGTCTTGAGTGGCTCTAAGTCTTTTGAAAAAGCATTCTCCAGATAAAGTTCTTCGCGCCTATAGTTCAACGTTATTAGAGAGTATGCCACTTGCATAAAAAATTATGTTGGTGAAATTTTCTATGGTAAAATAAAAATAGTTGAGTACAGTTGTTTGTGTGAAGAGAAATTATTTTTGTTTCATATTACGTATATATATCATGAAAAATTTCAAAAAACTATGAATTCTCGGATTGATTGCTCTTTCATCGACTGCATTACTGACTGGATGTGGATGATCGACTCCTGATGCACCTGCGTGAGAAGTAGAAGCTGCTTATGAAGAAATTGCTCTTGGTCACGATGGACTCAATACTATCCCAGACGTAACAACACTAAAAGCAGGTAAAAATTACAAATTCACCATTACTCCTGAAGCTGATGGGAAATGATGTATGTCGACTATTAGATGGAAATCAGATCAAGGTGGAGATATTGTTGCAAAAGGACAACCAATCGAAATGGTCTTAGAAAATGCAGAGCCAGGTGAATATGAGTTCGTGTGTAACTGAATGTGAATGAGACAGTGAAGTGTAATTATAGAAGCATAGTAATAGAAAATTGTAATAAAAGTGTAACCTTTTTGATGAATGATCGTCTAAGCTAGTAGAAGAAGTACGTATACTCTTCCTTTATTCTCTTATATATATATCATAATGACGTGTACCTCTAACGAATGTAGCTGTAAAGAATGCAAATGTGACCCTTGTACCTGTGGAACATGATGATGATGTACGTGTGCTACGTGTACATGTGTATGATGTGGGTGTGGTGAAACATGTGCAACTCCTTCTGCTGAGTAACTCCTAATAACCACTTACGATGACAACAGAAACATTACGAGAAATGTACTCACACGATCTAAAAAAATATATTGCCTCTCGTGTGCAATGACCTGCTGCGGACGATCTC
>CALCME010000116.1 GCA_937965925.1 Candidatus Absconditabacterales bacterium
TTGAACAAGCTTAGATATATTCTTGAAGGACTTCGACTTTGACTACAGTTGGAACAGTATGATCCCAAAAGATTTCTTTCTTTGATCTACAAAGATCGTTTTTTCATGCAAGGTCCATTTAGACAAGAGATAGACCGAACCAAAAAGATGAAGGCAGTGATGGCAGTTAGTCTTGCCCTTCTCGTTCTTGATTTTGTTTTTTGAGCTCTTTTGAGTTGATTTTTATGAGAGTATATTCAATCTACGTTCTGACGAGACGTCTCTGGGGCATCATCCATTCGGTCTCAGTTATTTAGTCTCCTTATCTCAGTTGTCCTTTTTCCGTTCTATATCGTACTTGCACTCTGGATACTCAAGCCACTTGATATCTACCTGAAAAACAAGACCATATCACAAGCAAAAAAGAAACTAGCGTCACTCAAACAGTGATGATTGAACGTAATAGGTGTGACCTGAAGCTACGGGAAGACATCTATGAAGAATATACTCACCCACACATTGAACGGATGACTGAAAGCGATTACTTCGGAGTGAACATTGAATACACCTATGGGTATCTCCACTACCATTCTTGAAAAACTAGACGAGCATGTTGATGTCTTCGTCGTAGAGATGTGAGCGTTTCTTCCTGGTGATATCAAAGCACTTTGTGAACTTGCTGATCCTGATATGTGAGTAATTACCTGAATTACCAAGCAACATCTAGAAAGAATGTGATCGATAGAAAATATAGCAACAACAAAATGGGAACTAGGAGAATATCTCACCTCTAGAGGGAGAAAAATCCGAGTAAATAGTATTACACAAGAGACGACACTAGCATTTGCTTGAGCAAGAATATCTCTAGAATGATCACACATCATACTACTAAAGGACGCTCCACCTGTACGTTATCTCCCAGATTTTTGATGAATTGAATTTGAACTTAATGGTGAATCATTCCAGGTTTCAAGTCTCGCTGCATTTAATGCTGAGTACTGTCTCATTTCATCTCTCATAGCAAAAGAACTAAACATAGACAGTGATGATATACACAAACAGTTTTCTACCCTTCCTCAAGTAAAACATAGACTTGAACTTATTCGTAATCATCAGACATGAGTGACAATTATTGATGACTCGTTTAATGGAAACAGTGCATGAGTACTAGCAACTGCAAACCTCATCAAAGCTCAATCTGTCACCTGAAAAAAGATCTACCTAACACCATGACTTGTAGAACTTGGAAAAGAGTCTGATGCAGTACACGCAATGCTTGCAAAAGAATTTGCTCATGTATATGATCTGTACTTGTTTGTAGCATCAGCATGAACGCGCATATATACAGAAACGCTTCTTACAGAATGAATTTGAAAAAAGAATATCCTTATGTATAGTTCACCAAAAGAAGCACATGATGATCTTGCAACACATCTCCAACGCGGTGATGTGATTGTCTTCCAGAATGATGCTACCGATAATTACTCATAGAAAAAGAGTAAATAATTTCATACATAAGCAACTTTTTCAACATTGTATTTTTATATCAATTACATATATGAAAGAACCCGAAAATGAATGAGTATCATGTCATTCAAAATCGCTTTCAAAGATGGTAAAACTTTACTGAACGATTATGTGACATCTTGCTTATGTAATGAGTAAAACTGATGGGGTTTCAGATTATATATTTAAGAAACTAGGCTGAGATTTTTCTCATGAATCTTCAGATAATGATTGATAGTAAACTTCTCTACTTATTCATATAAAGAGTATATGCTTAGCTTTCTTCGTACACTGACAAGACCACAAATACCCTCACTCAACACGATACAGATCTCCCGTGATGCACTTTTATCAAATCTTTCATATCTCCAGTCACTCAAGCCATGACATGAAATTTTTCCTGTTCTGAAATCTAATGCATACGGTCATGGGCTCAAACAAGTAAGCAGTATCCTCAAAAATACAAACCTCTCGTATATCTGTGTCGATAGCTTCCCAGAGTATCAGATAGTTAAAGATTACGCGAGGAAGAAATCATTAATTATAGGAGAAACATTACCTACCAACTACAAATGGTATAACCATCGTCGAGCTACACCATGCGTGTATAATATACCAACATTAAAGGCTCTTATCGCTTCATGATACCCCCGAAAAATACATCTATTTCTGAATACGGGGATGAATCGTGAAGGAATACAAGATCGTGAACTACCGGTATTTTTGGATTTACTCCAATGATCTCGTATAGAACTTGAAGGGGTTATGTCACATCTAGCAAATGCTGATGAGACTGATGCTACGTTTAATAGTATACAAGAAGCAACCTTTAGCCGTATGCTTGATGTTATCAGGAAACAGGTATGATCTATTAGATACATCCATCTTTGAAACAGTGCTGGGATATCAAAACTGAAAAGATCTGAATATTCTGCATGGAGATCGTGATTGTCATTCTTCTGATATGAACCTGTGGAAAGTGATGATCCATATGTTCATATATACAAATGACTCACTCCAGCTCTGTCTATCCTATCGACCGTTACCGCACTACAGCAGATACTTCCTGGTGATCTTGTAAGCTATACCTGATCATATGTTGCAGATCAGAACACAACCGTTGCGACTATACCATTTTGATATACAGAGTGACTTTCTAGACGTCTGAGTAATAATCGAACAGTAAGACATATCAAAACGGATACACTACTTCCTCTCATCGGAAACATCTGTATGAATCTTTCATGTCTTGAAGTCTGAGAGACTGATGTACAGCTAGGAGATCAGATAGAACTTATTGCACCAGATTGAGTGAATACGATAGAAGAATACGCTAAAAGATGTTGAACGATTCAGTATGAAGTATTGGTTGGGCTTGGGGATAAAGTGAGGAGAGAGATTATCTAAGCTATGATCTATATTTTTGATAGTAAGATGCATAAGAATAGATAGTATAAGTCAAATTTATCACATTAGTAAACTGATGAATCACGAAATAAAACAGATCAACGGTATCAAAACAGTTCTCGCAGAACTTCCAGATGCAAATAGTACGACAATACAAATTCTCGTAAAGGCATGAAGTATCTATGAAACGAGAGAGACCAATGGACTTTCTCACTTCTTGGAGCATCTGTTTTTTAAGTGAGGAAAAAAATATCCTACCCCGAAGTCTGTAGCCGAGACGATAGATTCTTTTGGTGGTGATTTCAATGCGTTTACTGGTGGTGAATATGCGGGGTATTATATCAAGTGTGCACCTGAGTTTGTCCCAAAAGCTATGGACGTCCTGTCCGATATGATGATCAATCCTCAGTTTCCAAAAGATGAACTTGAGAGAGAAAAATGAGTCATACTCCAGGAAATCAAGATGTATGAAGATAATCCACAAAGTCGAGTCCGGACCAAGTGGAATGAACGATACTATGGAGATAATAGCTATGGATGGTCTACTTTATGACCAGCTGAAAATGTGATGTCATTTACTCAAGAGCACTTATTCAAACACAAAGAAGATCTCTATACCAAAGATAATCTGGTTTTTATCGTGGCATGAGCACTGCCTGAGAAAGAAAACATAGAACAGATGATCGGAGAACTCTTTGGTGATCTCCCAGAAAAGAAACAATTTGAAACTCCTCCATTTGAGATCCATAATCCAGCTGAACATCAGTCATCATTTACAAAATGAACTCAGCAGAACCATCTTATCATTTCTGCACCATGATTTACTATGCATGATGATGAGAGACATGCTGCAAAATTTCTAGCCAAGATTCTATGATGATGAATGTCGAGCAGACTGTTTCAGAATATTCGCGAAAAACAAGGACTATGTTACTATATTCGATGAGCACACGATACCTCTGATAGTGATGGAAATTTCCTGATCAAAGCCGGTATGGAGAAAGAGCGTCGAGGGCAAGGACTTGAAGCAATTTACAAGGAAATCGAAGACATTGCTTCATGAAATATCACTCAGCAAGAGTTTGATAAAGCTCTTGGTAATATCACCTGAAGAACAAAGATGGGTATCGAAACGTCAGATCAGTTAGCCGACTTTGTCTGATATCAGGTCCTCTTCAAGAACGAAATAAGAGGATTAGATTCACTCTTATCAGATTTTCAAAAGTTGACCTTAGGTGATGTGAAAGACGTAGCAGGGAAACTTTCTAGAGAGAATTTATGGGCGTACTGGATGGAGTAACAAAATTATTCATTATCGTTTTGAGTAGAAAAAGAAAACTGGTCATGTACGTGATCTTGTCCGTCATAAAATCACTTTTTCTCAAGATGCTGATGTAACTCTAATTGTCTGATCATTTGAAATAGTTCAGTCTCATTCATTTTTAATTTCAATAGTGTTATTATATATTCTACCTCCTTGGAAACTATTATATACTTTTCATTCAATTTCTTTATGAAAAACAGAATCAATTGACAATTCATTCATTAAGTTATGTAGTCTTATTTCCCAAATCATATTATCATCTTCTTCTAAATTATATAAGACAAAATCACTTTTATATCTAGTATTTAAATTTTTTTTATACATTTCTAAATCAGTCTGACTTACCTTTTCTTTAATCGGTTTTCAAAAAAGTGTTAATCAAATTTTTTCGTTTTCTTTTTTTATATAGGAACTCATTATAGAAACTGTAAATAATCATAGAACACTTGAAAGTACAATTCATATTCAACATATAACTTTAGGTAGATTGATTGCCCTAACAGAAAAAAACATCTCTTCAACAACTGGATTAAGAGTAGGTTTAACAAAATCAGGATGGATTGTGTTTGATGGAATGATCTCTTCTGGTAATTTATCTCATACTGCTATTTTAGGCATATCTAATCTATTATTTTGAACTTTTGATATTGATTTAGTCATTTCACTCATATTGTTTCAGATATAATGTAAAATGAAATATTGAATTTATTCGCAAATATACTTACTGTTTATTTTTTCATAAGACATATTTTTACTCAGCAATCTTCTCCTGTCAACACTTTCCCCCGACTTTTTCTAAAAACTTTCTTAGAAAGTATTGAAAATTACCTACGACATCAGTATTGTACGTAACAATAATATATTATTTATTTTTGATTTACCCTATGGCAAGGACCAATAAGCGTGGAATCGCTGCAAAAAAAGCACAAGTAAAAAAACAAGCATGACTTACCAAGTGAATGCAACGTTTTACGTATCCAAAAAGAAAACTAAGTATCTCAGATGCCAAAGAAGCTGGAGTTGTATGAGTACAAACAAATCCTAAGGGAAGTGAATATAACTGGTTTCTAAAAGGACGCAAAGTGTGTCGAGAAACAAGACTAAGAGTAGATCCGGATGGATATAGATTTGTACGTACTCCATCATGAGGAACGACGTTTGTAGAAGTTCCAATTAGTGGTTGGCTAAGAAAAAGGCTAGCAAAGACAATGAGAAGTTAATTCTCTTGCAAAATTTGGTATTCTAGTTACTCTTATAGTATTATGAAACAGATCGTATCACTCTTCATCTCACAGAATAATAATAATTCCTCCATGTAGGTGTTATTTTCTCATATTTCAATAACTAACTCCTGCATCGAACATATCGATACGGGAGTTTTTTTTTATCTTCTCATTTGTTCTCATGTATATCTTACCTAAGAGCTTCTTAAGTAATAATAATAATACGTATACTCCTCCATAGCTGGAAGGATTCATTTTCAGAATCTTTTTACATCTATGGGAATCTTTCCATAGGTGTTTTTTATTATATACCTTTACCAAACCATGTGTTGAATCTATTGTACTTACAAGAAATCGTCTACCCCAGCTAACGTACTTTCCAAAAGAGGCCCTGACATGTCTCAAGAAGTTGTCCTTGAAGAATGACTCACTCTATGATTTCATAGACTCGCTATCAGAGATACATCACATCAATGAATGCAACCGTTCTCAATTAGAGACTGAGACCAAACTATTACTCGAGTATGTAATGGAGAGATTTACAACTATGAGCAGCTTAAAGTTGACTATTCAGATCTGCTTATATCTACTTCTGACTGTGAAATACTCTGACATCTGTATCTCACCTACGGACGAGATGGAATGATCTCAAGAGTTGATGGAGAGTTTGCAATCATTCTCATCG
>CALCME010000117.1 GCA_937965925.1 Candidatus Absconditabacterales bacterium
CGTACCTCACTCTGTTCTTCACTTATCCCAAATCAGGGAGGACTTCTATTAGTCTTCCCTGATAAGGGAAGTCCATTTGCTTTTTGCAAATGGGATGGGTTTGCGATAGCCACAGATATCCATTATTTAGAATTATTGTACCACCATGATCTCTCCAATAACGACATTCCAAGAAATACAAGATGTACAGTCTACTCAGGAAAAGAAAGCACGATGGGTTATTTTCAAACACTCTGATACCTGTCCTGTATCGTTTCAAGCAGTTGAGGTTGTGAATCAGATTATGCAAGACTATCCAGATCTTCCTGTGTTGATGTTAGAAGTGAAATCACAAAGAGAACTGAGTGATGAAATAGAAACATTTTTTGAAACAAGACATGAATCTCCTCAGCTTCTGTTGTTTAAATGAGCTATTTTGAAAGACGTAAAAAACCATTTTGCTATCACGAACAAATGAATAGAGCACCTCCTAGGTGGCTGATATGCGAAGAAATCTTTGTAATTTACGAAGAGAATCATATATATGAGTCAAGATGTTATGAAGAGCTGTACGGCTCTTTTTTTCTTTTGATGTTTCATAAACATATATTTTTATCCTTTTTTTCAAAAGCACATGAAAGCTACTATCAAAACGAATAAGTGAGATATTAATCTTATCTTACATCCAGATAAAACGCCAAAAACAGTAACGAATTTCGTACATCTTGCTGAGTCAGGATATTATGACAATCTAGACTTCCATCGTGTGATTGAAGATTTTATGATTCAAGGTGGATGCCCTACAGGAACAGGAACAGGATGACCTGGGTATAACTTTGAAGATGAGTTTCATCCAGAGCTAAAACATGATGGTCCATGAAGACTCAGTATGGCAAACTCTGGACCAGGAACAAATGGATCACAGTTTTTCATTACTCATGTAGAAACAACACGGCTTGATGGGAAACATAGTGTGTTCTGATATATAGAAGACGAAACTGGTCAAACAATTGTAAATAAAATAGAGCAGTGAGACAAAATAGAAACGATTATTATTCATGATGATTCTGGAAAACTTTTTGAAGATAATGCAGAATTTTTAGAAATGATAAGAAAATAGAAATGACTGACGAAGAAATTTATTATGATGAAAACTGGAATATCATAGACAAACCTCTTGATAGTGATGAACCAGAGGAGGAAAAAGAGCAGTGTGTCGACTGTAATGGAACACCCCTAAGTGATGGAGACACAATAATAGCTATCAAGTGATTAGCTGTAAAATGAGGAACTGATATCAAGAAGTGAGATAAGTTCACAAACGTTCGTCTGTGAGATGATATCACTCATGTATCATGCAATAGTAAGAAGAATGGAAAAATTTTCTTGAAAACTGAGTATTTTAAATTGAATCCAAAATAAATCGAATGCAATGAGAATTTATTTTGATGATGAAATTATATGCTCTGTATAAATTGAATCCAAAATAAATCGAATGCAATGAGAATTAACAGGTATGACGAAAGTACATGCTTTTTAATAAAAAAGACCGTTTATCACATAAAGTAACATTCTTACGTTGAAACGACTTCCCTTTGGTACGTCGTTTTTTCTTTATGAAAACATGAAAAAGAGAGAAACATGGTCAAAATCGTTCTCAGAAACTATAGACAACTATAATTTTCTGGATAGTATCGTAGATCGTTACAAGATGTTGACTGATTTCCCTACGTAGTTTAGTCGTTCTAATCCAGCAGATATAGTAAATTAATATAGAATTTAGACATAATTTACTACGTAGTCTATCGCCGTAAGTGCAATTAAGAACTTCTATTTGGTCTATACGTAAGAGTACTCAAAACGTCTAAATTCAAATGCGATATACTATACTACCCTAGAAATGAGGCATATCAATAAGTATAGATAAACTTTTTTAAGAACACCCCTTACCGTTACTAGACATGAAAGAATTCGATTATGATAGATTATTTTCCTTTTCTGAAGATCAAATCAAGCAAATGAGTGAAGCTGTCACGAAGAGTAAATATTTTTCGTATACACAAGATGAACTCCAAGAGGCGCTTTGACACGAATCTTTGCTAAACACGGATGCCATAATGAAAACCAAGAAAAAGATCTCTAAGATACTTGAACGAGAAGTACATATCTCAGAAGATAATAAAATCGAGATTAAATGATTAGTGGCTTATTCTCTACGAGAGACTCTCGAAAATACTACGGCAGAACGCGAAATGTTATGAGCAACGTATACCCACAAATATGAAACTCATAATGAGCAAGCTCAATTACCTAAAGATAATTATTGAAATAAAATCATAACATGTCCATTTAGTGACTTGATTATGTTTAAATTAGATCAATGGTTTGATGATCCATATAAGAAATAGGTGGAGTATATATCTATGTTTTTTTACACCCTTTCTTCCAATTCAAACCACCTTTCTTCAAACTCTTCGAGACGCTCTGATATTTTTGCTAATTCTTGGCTGAGGTCTTTGATTATACTATGATCTAGGTTTGGTTGTTGGAAGAGCGTGTTTATTTCTTGTCTTCTTTGTTCTAGTTTCTCAATCTCTACAGTAATCATCTGATATTCTTCACGTTCTTTATTGGTGAGAGATTTTTTTGATTGTATATGTTCTTGAATAGCTTGCTCTTCATCTTCCTCAGTTTGCTTGGTCTCTAGTATGACAGATTTTCCAGTTCTTCTATACTCAGCTCGTTCACTATAGTTACCAGGGAAGTCATTGATCACTCATGCTCCTTCGAAGACAAGAAGATGATCTACAACTTTGTCCATAAAGAATCTATCATGTGAAACTATGACGAGACATCATCTATATTTCATCAGAAAATCTTCCAAAATTTGTAACGTCGCGATATCTAAATCATTAGTCGGTTCATCTAGTATGAGGAAGTTAGGATTGGCTATGAGTATAGTAAGAAGATGGAGACGTCTACGTTCTCATCCACTTAGTGTATATGCCTTCTGATGTTGTTGCTTAGCATCAAACAGAAACTGTTCCAGAAGCTGAGCAGCTGAAAGTCTTTTTCATCATCATATCGTTATATACTCAGCGATATCTTTCACAACATCTATGACCTTCTTTGATTCATCTATTTTTTTCTGTTTCTGCTCATACAATCACATCTGTATCGTCTCTCCACGTCTTACCTCTCACGTATCTGGAGTTTCTTGCTCCATGAGGAGCTTGATGAAGGTACTCTTACCTACTCAGTTCTTTCAGATCAGTCAGACACGTTCACCCGCACGAAAATCGTAGCTAAATCCATTAGTAATAATTTTCTCCCCATATGATTTGCAAACATTATGTAATCTCAGGATCTTTCCTCCGATTCTTCTCTCTTCGATCGAGATATCAAGTTTTTTTGCAGCTTTGTGTGCCGTTCTTTTGAGATCTTTATAGGTAGATTCTAAGTCATAGAATTCTTTTTCTCTATGGGAAGATTTTGTCTCTCTTGCTCTCGGTGCTTTTCTCATCCATTCTACCTCTCTACGCATTACTTGCTTCATCTTGTGACGTTGCTTATCCTGTTCTTCCATACGTTTTGCCTTAAGTTCTCTATATTTTGTATAATTACCAGGATATGAGTATATCTTTCCATGATCCAGTTCTATAATTTTATCACACACACGCTCCAGGAAATATCTATCATGTGTCACGAGGAGGAGTGTACGATTAGATCTCTTCAGGTAGGTCTCTAGTCGTTCTATCATTTCAAGATCAAGATGATTGGTTGGTTCATCAAGTATTAAAAAATCAGGATCATCTATAAGAATTTTTGCAAGAGAGAGACGTTTTAGTTCTCACCCTGAACATGTTTCTATTTTCTGATCAAGGAGGTGCTTCAGTTGCAGTTGATTGATCACGATATTTACCTTAGATTCATAATCCCAGGCGTCTAGTTCGGTAAGTTGCTCGACGAGTCACTCTAAAGCATCGTCATTTCACTCAGCAAGTGCTTTCTCGTATGCAACGATTGCCTGTCATTGTTCATTATCATGGGCAAACAGGGTTTCTTGTACTGTAGCAGAAAGATCAAACTCATCAGTCTGGGAAAGGTATCATACTTTTACTCTTGGAAGATAGAGTATATCTCATTCCAGTGCTTCATCTTTACCAGCAACGATTTTCAAAAGCGTTGATTTTCACGCACCATTTCTTGCAACGAGTGCAACTTTAGCGGCTGATGGTATACTAAATTCAACTTTATCACACAGAGTCTTGTGTGGAGCTATTATACTGAGATTTTTTACATCGAGAAGTGTTTGAGACATACGTATGAGTATATGAAACTGTTGTATGCTATCAAATTGAATTAGTAGTTGATTTTGTCACGTTAGTGAAAAAGCTCTTGAACGTGACAATGAGATATGTAAGTATATACCAATGCTTTACTTATATAACCATATATTGCGTGACAGATTTATTAGCACGGAGAAAAGATCTCTTAGAATCAAAATGATGACTGACACAACCAACTGTCAGTAATGATGAATGGTTATATCTGTTTGAGGAGGAAACGAGACATTCAGTCATGATTGAATGATATTTTTCAGAAAAGCAAGAAATCTCACAGGTAATTAATCAGCAG
>CALCME010000118.1 GCA_937965925.1 Candidatus Absconditabacterales bacterium
AAAATCACTTCTTCCAGTTTCTTCACCTTCTTCATAGGAAAATTCAACTCTGAAGCGATTTCTTTTGCTGTTGGCTGTCTTCCTAGTTTCTGGAAAAGATTCTGTGAAGCTTTATTGTACGCATTTATTTCATCGATAAGATGGACTGGTATACGAACGTTCTTCGTCATATCAGCTATCGCTTTGGTGATAGACTGTTTGATCCATCGTGTCGCATACGTAGAGAACTTGAAATCCTTATCTGGATCAAACTTCTCAATAGCTTTGATCAGACCAGTATTTCCTTCTTGAATAAGATCCAAGAATGCAAGTCTTGATCACAAAAATTTCTTTGCAATCGAGATCACCAACCTCAAATTTGAAGCAATAAGTTTTTTTCTTGCTGCATCTTCAGATTCACCATATCTAATCGCATACGCTAACTCTTTCTCCTCATCTGCCGTGAGGAGAGGTATTTTTGAAATTTCATTGAAGTATAACTTAATGAAATCACGGTATTGTTTATCATTGATTGTATATGTCTGCTCATACAGGGATACTTTTCCAAGCTTGGTTTCACCGTGCTGTTCTTTCATCTCTTTCAGCAAAATATCTTCGATCGTTTCGACCTTAATACTTAGTTTCTCTGAGAGATCATAGAATTTTTCAAGAATTTCTACTTGTTGATCAATATCATCTACTTCAGAAAGAATTTCATCTTCCGTGACATATCACTTTTCTGCTCATTTCCTTAAAAGTTGTTGCAATTTGGGTGGTAGATCCTTGATATCATCAAGTAATTTCTCCCAAAGAGCTCCTTTCACTTTAGACATTCATCCAATACTCATATGCTATAATAGGTGTAAAATGGCTAGATTAGACGAGAAAAGAGATGTTACATAAACACAGTGGTTCACCTTACATCACTTCTAGCACGATAATTTGACTTCAAGATTTGATATTCTTACTGATCATGGTTGTTAGTCATTTCTTATATTGTTCTGGATTTTGCTGAGACATTCCTCTTAGTTGAAGATACTGAGCTAGGACCATTCTTTCGTCTTGAGAGAGAGTCGCTATCAGTTCAGGAGTAAGTTGGGCAGATGCAATTTGTTTAAGTTTGTTTGAATCTACGGAGCTAGATTTCCCAAGCATATATGCCAGGTCTTCTATATATCCACCGTCCTTTACTCTTTGATCAGCAACTTGTGCAAGAGTTCATACCATCTGATCTGGATTCCAAAATCTTGGAACACTCATCCTTGCTCTTTCTACCACACGTCTTTCATCCGAAATATCTCAGAAGGTTGCACTAGGTAGATTAAATGCATAGACAGATCAAATATTGTTTGATGAATGAAAACGAAGATATCATGCTTCGATCATTTTAACTAACATACTCATCACTCAGTCTTCTACGACAGTTCACGTTGTCGGATCTACTTTCGCAAAAAACCTATGAAACAGTGATTGATTTCACGCTCATTGAACTACTGTACCTATATTAGGATCAATGACAATATATTTTTTGTTAGAATCTTTCAATCTTAAATATGAGTTACACACATCTCCATCAGACGTTTGCTCTCGCATTCGAGTGAGAAACTGATCATATTTAATATTGGTCTGATCTTCTACAAAGTATCTTGCGTATGTACCAGCAATCAAAGCTCATTCTTCTTTCTTAGACTCATTCATTGAATCTATAAAGGCAGTATAATGGGGAAACTGAAGATTGAAGACATCATCACTTCAAAACGAACGATTAATAACCTGTTTTTGCTGTAATTTCTCATCATAAATCTTTTCAATTCACGTATTTGACTTATATCGCATAAAGGCACCTTGTCATCACTGTGATCAAATTCTCATAAAATTCAAAAATAATTGGAAGAATCAGAACACTCAAAATAATCACAAAAATATCCATGATCATCGTCTCATATACTCATCCTCATCTCCATATAATGCAGCTACAAATACAACAAAAGACATTATCGACCAGATGATAATACCAATAGCATACCACAGGATTCATCATCAGATGAAGAACCACAAAATCCATCCAAAAATCGTCACCGTCTCTAGCCCTGTCACCACTCTGTTACGAGCAAGAATTCAATAAACCAGTCATACAAAGTTAAAAATCATGAGTATCAACCAGATAGGTCATATATCTGTATAGTACGAACTCAGGTTTTGTAACGACCAATTGAAGGTAATATTAAATGGATTGAGAAATCTATATGGAACATAGAACGTTCTGTTTCATGCTTCATTCACAACTTTCACTGTATTTCACTGCATATATGATTGAATTTCGTTCAAGGTCTCTACGTAGGTTGCAGAAAGTTGCTTCTGATCTGTCGATTCTTTTGTTCAAGCAAGCAACACTCACAAAGCAGTATGCATGTCAGATCAAGAATCAAACTCTTGTTGAAGTACAGAAAGTTGTGCTTCATCAAATCATCTCCATTCCTGTTCACGCTCACACAGGAGTTGAGCCTTCTTTGCAGCAGGATTAAATGGATTGAACGATGAACAACCATCAGAAAACAAAAATCCTCGCCATGGATTTACAAATGGAGTCACTCTTCTCTTCTGATCATTTGCGTTTCACTTCCAACCAAATCAAACATATCTTCAGACATCTTCATTATAGGTATCTCATGGAGCTTTTTTTAATGCTGTATACAGCTGGTCTGTAGAAGAGAATCATTGTCCTGAAAGTGTACAACTAGCAGCTTTCTGAACTGATCAACCGACTTGAGCATATAACGGAAGATAGTCTGATACCCTGTGAGATGGACTCAGGTCACTTTTATCCTTCTGTGCAAAGCTGAATGAATTTCCGATTGTACTCTTGGATATACGTTTGCTGTTTTCTCATTCTTCATTTGATCATCCTTTCGTAGAAGAAGCATCGACAGATCAGAAAAGTATTTTTTCTATTAATGTTCATGGACTCATTTCTATTTCATATATTGCATTACGAGCTATTTGAAAAGGTGCTTTTAACAGAACGTAGATACTAAGAAATGATACTCCCCATATACCTAAATAACGGAGATATCTTGATGTTTTCTGGAAGTAAATATGTATTCCCTGTCAAAGGATTCATCCAGCTCATAATAATGATATCATCTTTCACATACTCTCGCTTATATATCACTCTATTCACCTAAAACTAATAATGCTCATACCTCATATAATAAGTAAGACAGATCATATTACTCCCAATCCCCCTAGTCGGATCCAAGAAAGAAAAAGTCAGAAATTAATCACATCAAACAATGCTGTAGCTTTTGCAACTCAAGCAATAGCATAAAACGATCAAGAAAGAATCAACAAGTTACGTTGCTTAGAAGTTATCTCTCAATGTTGATGAGAGGAGTCAGTTGAGGAATCAGATGACAGTGATCAATTATTACTCTGAAGATTTGTACTCATAGCCTCATCAGCTATACGCGTATTAATACTCCTCATCGCAACTACTCCACTATAGATCGCTAAGATAATCAAGGCTAAAACTCAAAGGTCAGTTTTATTATCGATAAATACAAGAAAGGCTCACATCCCACTCGTAAGTCGTAACAAGAGAAGTAATCGTCACAGTGCCACAAAAAGAACTGAACGATATTTTTTTTCTTTAGAAAACATTCAAATAGACTTTATAATCTCCGAAATCAATCCTATTCAAAAAATAAGCACAAAAATCCCACTCCAGAAGTTCATCTCTACAGCAATCGTATCCATACTTATTCCCGCAATTCATCAAAAAGGTGAAAATAAACTAAACCAAAAAGCAATAAACGAATATCGAAGTTGTGGACTAACAGCCATACTTACTTCGTTTCGATAATATCAGTAGTTTAATGCCCACATTTTTGGATAGAACATATACGCATGATTTGCATCCCATGCAGTAGAATACGCGATATCAGCAAGAAGAAATCAGTTGTAAAAGTACATAATACTCGCTACCAACAGCACTGCCACTACTCACTTAACCCATGTTGGATCGTCATGAAAGTCGATAGTATCCAACAACAACTCTCACATTCACTCCAATCTTTGTCTATACATCCACAACAGAACTCAACTTCAGATCATCATTCATCGAGTCATGATCGGATGGAAGATTCACAAGAGTATTAAGATATAATTGATCACAAGAAAAACAGATAATCAGACTCACAGACTCAGAATTACATCAAACATCCCTTCAGTCTTAAGATCGAATAATTTTTCTTTTACCATATCACCAACCTGAGTCAACGCTACAAGCATATACACTCCTAATCCAAACAAGATCAAAAAATTAAAGATCAATACGAAAAATCATGATCATAATCCCCCTTTTGTGAGCGTAAAAGAAAATCAAAAAAGACATAATCACAGAAATAAGCTCCCTACTATCACCTTCCATGACTTCTTTCTAGCATAGACTATATAGAATGCTGGAAGGAGAGAGAAAACAATTCAAGCAAACAGTATCTTCCAATTTGATGGTGACGAAACCATTGCTCATTTTCCAGCCATTCATGTCAGATAATACAAATGGTTTGCCAAGTACGCATCAAATATTTGAACTCAAAACACAAGCAGAACTAGGATACTCACGACAAGGAAGGTTTTTTTGAGCATGTAATATTGTGAGAAATAAAGCAGTTTATAACAGTCTAGAATAGTCTACAACATATATTCTGGATGGTTTGCCACAAATTTAAAATGACAATCTTCTGTTTTTTTTCTATGATCACAGTGAAATCAATATATGTTTACAGCATATTTTCTTTGAATGTTCTCTAACTCTTTATAATACGTGTGGGTTATCATCTCTTTCAATGATGAATCATGGAAGATCTCCAGTTCATTCTTACTCACTCTTTGTTCTAGATAATCTACTAAGAATTTACTCGTTCCAACATCTCAAGAATAAAAAATATCTTTATCTTGATCTGAAAAAACATATGAAAAAGACTGAATATTTTTTGAATGCATTCCATACGTATCGATTGGTTTAATCCAAGGTATCGTTGATAGATCAACTATTTCAAAGAGATCATATGCAATCTCTTTCCATCGCATTTCTATTAAAATTTTTACTTCTTTTTTTAGAATATCGTTTGCTATAAGTAACTTTGTAGCCTTCCTTTCTTTTAATTGAAAATAACGATATGCCGAGAGAGCAAAGAGACTTCACATATGATCTCAATGTAAATGAGTTAGTAACACATAGTCAATAGATGAAAGAAGATCTTTATTTTTATTATAAATTCTTTCAAAGACATTATGTCAGCAATCTATCAGAATAGTTGTATCCTTATTAAAAACGACTGCTGAAGAATTTCAGCATCATACATCACAACATCAACCTGTTCAGACAAATTTTATATACATATAAATTGATCAAGATATAAGTCTCTGGTATCAAAAAATATTTTTACGTTTAACTCTGAACGTCCCTAATTTTATTTGAAAGAAACAAAGCAAATTTCTCATGTCACTCCTCATCTAAGTGGACTCATTCTTGAGCATCGTATGAAGCAATATCTGATCATTTTACATACATTGCTCAATGTCTCTTACATATATCTTCGTAGAATAATTCAAGAGCAACTGACTTTTCTCTTGATCATGCAAAGAGCTTTCATCCAAGATCTCAACTTTCAATAATATGGGGAGGTGAAATCACAATGATCTTTGGTGATTTATCTCAATCCAACGTTTTATATTCCTTGATCAAGGTAACTATTTTCTCCATTCATCCAGCAATTTCTTTTCAATCGAGATCTAACATTTCTTTTGTATCAGTCGTCCCCAACATAACGATCACTATATCCAAGGGAAGATATGATTCTAACAATCACGTAAGAGTTGTATATCAATTCCTTTCAGGGAAGTTCTCTCTAGGATCATCAAAACTTGTCGTTCTTCATCATAGTCACTGCTCTATTATCCTATAAGAATTTCATAGAATACGTTGCATTCTAGCTGGTCGACGTATTTCTTCTCAGAATCTCTTTGTTCACATAGAACCAGGTACCCATCACCATGTATTTGAATCTCAATAACATAATATGTTAATACTCATCAAGTATGAAAGAGGTAAAACACAAAAGATACTATTATTTAGACAGAAGACATTTAATGAAATCTATGAATTATCATCACCATAGAACAGTTGAAGTAATCTCTTCGTCAACGGAACAATTACCATTAACGTAAGAAGAATATTTACCATCATCATTGTTCAAAATCACTTAAACACATTTGTTCACACAAAAAACAACAAGAGGGCAATCATCAATGTGGTCACATTTCCATCTCTAATCGCTGAGTAACTATTATTATATCCGTCTTCAATTGCTTGTAACCACGATGAACCATTGGTGCGTTCTTCTCTAATTCTTTCATAAATAAGAACATTCGCATCCACTCACATACCCAGAGAAAGCAAAATAGCTGCAATTCCACTAAGAGAAAATGCATATCAAAACAATTTCGTCAATCATAGAAGTACAATAATAAATGCAATTAACGTAAGAATCGCTACAGATCACATCTTGATTCCATACATCCATACCATAAATGCGTAGATCAATGCTAATCAAACTGCTGCTGCTACCAGTGCTCACGTAAGTGCTTTTTCTCACAGTACAGGAGAAACTTTTTCTTCTTGTGAAAGAATAAGAGGTGCTGGGAGAGCTCAATCATTCAATTCATCTACAAGTTCTCTTGCAGACTCCATAGTAAATTGACCGTCTATTTGAGCACTTCATCCACAGATTTTTTCTCTAATCACTGGAGCTGTTGTTAACTGTCATCCAATAAAGATTGCCATTTGCTTACCAACAATTACATCAGTTATATTACAGAACAACTGCTTTCCTTTTTCATCAAAATTAATGGTAGCTACGGGCTGTCATGTCTGAGATTGATTCACTCAT
>CALCME010000119.1 GCA_937965925.1 Candidatus Absconditabacterales bacterium
AATTTTTAAATGATCATACTCATATTCAAAACACCTTTAGTACTCCAAGCGTTACAAAAGACTTTGCGAATCACGATAAAGTTATCGTGTCTTGGAGGGTTTTTGATAGTCACTGCCCACTCAGAATTCATGAGGTAAATCAGTGGGTGAGGTGAAAGAGTGAGCTATTAACTCACAGTTCTAGGAGTTGAGCAGCTCCAGTAAATAATCTAGATCATGTTGAGGCAATCGGCATATATGTGTAGTACTTAGCAAATTTTTCTGCTACAGATAGTCAACCTTTATTAAGTGACTGTGCAAGTTTTATAAGTCCATGTCTTGCTCCAGATGCGGCGACTCATCATGAAAAAGCTGTAAGTGCAACTTGGAGAGCGAGATCTTGAACAAGAAGTTTATTCTCTATCATGGTAAAAGATGATGGATCACTATTCCCTATCCCATGCATATCAGCATAAAGAGCATATTCTGGATAAGTTTCTTTTAAAGCAATATGGTCTTTTGTATCAGCAAACAATTCTGGCATAATTGGTTTCATCTCTCCTGTTTTCTTATCAACTCTCAAACGACTGACTCATTCAAACAGTCAGGTCATAAGTGTTGAAGCAAACATCAATTTTGCACGTTCAGTTATCTGCTGTTTTTGTATTTCACGTGTTTCTTCTCATGTTTCTTTTACAGTATTGATGCTATTCGTATTAGATATACTATTTATTATACCTTTCAAATGTTTATTTTCATTTCAAGTATGCAACTCAGTATACGTTCACGCTAGCATATTCTTAGCAGAGCTATCTATAAGATCTGTCGTTGATTTCAATCAGATAGTAATCAGTTTAGATTCTTTCTCTTTTTTTTGTTGTTGAATCGTAGGATCATCTAGAAAGTTACGTCATGATGACTGTATTGTTTGTTGTACACTTTTATTGTGTTTGTTAATTTTTTCATAGATCGTACGTGAGAGGATCAAAGCATCTATCTCATTTTTTTTATTCTCAATGTCGTCTATCGCATGTTTATATGCGAGGAGATTTCCATGTCATGACTCATTATATATTGTTCTCATTTCTTCCAAAAGTCTTGATTCGATATATGTTCTCTGTGTAGAATCCAATGAGAGTTCTCATCATAAGTCGTCTCGGTACAGTTGTATTTGGTCTGAAATAATATCAAGAAGCCCATTTTCTGCATTTGGTTTTACCATCATCCTGGTAAGATCATCTACTGTCATTGTAGAATCACTCATGATTGAACGAATCACGTTTTGAGTAAACTCACCGTACGGTATTCATTTTTTTGTATCCATGTCTGTTTCATCTTGTATAGTGGCTTCTATATCTTTAAGAGATCGATCAACTCATTGATCAAACCATGTAGATATATCATCTGGTTCTATTGAATTAGGAGCTGTATGTTGTATGTCACTTGATCAGTTTTTTCCATAGTCGACTCATTGCTTCAAAAGAAGAACTTTTGGATCGTCATAGTTTGGTGGAAAATATAGTTTCTTTTTTTGATATATAGCATCTGAACGTATCGTTCAATCTTCATTATGTGTTGTTATACGATAATAGTATTGTGTCGACGCTCATGTATCAAACAACGACTCCGTATATTGTTTGTTTCATTTTTTTGCTCTCTCGATTCTTCTCTTTTCTTGATAACGTTCTCGTTTTGTTGGAGTATATTTTGACACCTTACACGATGCAGTTCAACCATTTTTTAATGGAATTCATTCTTTAGGTGTATCACCACCAAATGCATTTTCAAATCTTAAGATAGGTTGCTTTGTATTGAGAATTTCTTCTTTAAACAATGTTTCATGCTTTAGAAGGCGAGGAGTAAGTTCGTCGTGAATTCACTGTAATTGATTGACAGAAGAGGTATCTCTATACTGATGGAGACGATATAGCGTCAAAACAAGGATATCTTCATAGTCAATTCATTCTTTCTTTTTAGAAATCATCCATGAAATGCTTCACATAATATATAAAAGACGAAGACGTGTATTTTTCTCAATTCAGTTAGGTTGCATTCTCTCAGATGGTAATAACGCGTTGTGGGATATAATTCTTGATATAAGTTTTTTTTGAAGAGCAAATATTGCAGAATGAAATTCGTTTAACGTTTTCTCTATCATCTCAGGAGAAAGGACGTGAGGTTCACTAAGTTCTAGTTCATTCTTATTTTTTCATTGTGGAGGAAAAAAATTTCATGAAGCATATTTTGCTGTAACTCTTGCATAGGTTGAAATTTCTTGTTGCATTTCCTGTAGTTCAGATTGTGAAAAACATGATTTCAGTTCTTCAGAGAGTAACTCTCATCACAATAGTCCGTACAGAGATTGTAATCATCTGCACAGATGCGAAATATTACGATATTTCTCTTTGTGTTTTGGAACCTCACTCAGAGGAATTGTCTCTTTACCTTGAAAATTTTCTTGACTCTCATCAAGATCGTTTTTTAAAAGCTGAAGCTTTGTGTAATTATGTAAACTTTCCAAAGAGGAGGAGATATCCATATCTCCTCACTCATGTACATCATTTCGTATGTACGTATCTAATTGTTCGTTCATAGAGTACAATGAAGATAAACCTCAGAGTAAGTATACCTGTCAGAATACCTTTTGTCAAAAATCTTTGGAATAACATGTCAAAAAAACTTTGGAACTTTTCTTTTACTGTATCACCTACAATCCCATCGGTTCCCAGTCCATCTTAAATCATCTTCTAGAAATGTTTAATTTACTTCGAGCAATATCCATGAACTGCCTAAGGCGAGATGATTTCATGATGATGTTATACCTGTATTTTCAGAAAATTTTGTATATGAGAGGAGGAGTTGGGTATATTTCTAAGTCATTGAATTCGTATTTCTCCTTGAGATATAAGAGTTCCTTGTAGAGTTTATCGGTCGTAGAATGTACATTTTTTTCGATCTCATGTTTAAATAGTAGTGCGCATATCTCTCCATAAGGAGGATACAGTAGCTCTTTTCTCCTGAGTAGATCGTTCTTCTTCATAGTAACATGGTCCCTGTTACATGCATGGAGAATACTTGGTTGCTCGGTATTGTACGACTGGAAGATGATATTTGATGTCTTGTAGTTCCTAATAATCTCAGAGAGAAAACAAAAATTGTTCCAGCTTGCACTAAAGTGTGGACTATGAAGTCACCCATCAGCCTCGAGAACGATTACCATATCCACGAGAATATCTTTTGGTGGGCTAGTAAGAAGAGATGTTCACACAAGTATCTGTGGCAGCTGATGTTTCAGTTCTGTATGAAGGGTTGTGATTTTTCTTGGACTATTTGCTGTTTGACTCTTGATAAGATATGGTTTTTTGTTTCGCTTTTCTTGTATCGTCATGAGAAGTTGTTGTATTCATACCCCATAAAGTACTGTTTCTCCTTCAGTACACGCATCACATGCTTTGGTAAATGGATAGTGACTCTTGCATATATGGCATAGTCAGAAATACTCATGATTACTATCCTTGTGTCGTGTAATAGAAATATCGCAGTTTTTACACTTTGGTATATCCCCACAGGATTCACAGATCATTCCTGTCGATCGACCTTTCTTGTTGGTAATAATTGCTATACGTTTCCCTTGTTCTAGATACTTAGTGATTCCTTTCTCAGCTAATTCAGAAAATGGACGCTGTCTCTCACGAGACATGTCTACCAGATATATATCATTGTGGTCTGTTGGGTAGTGGGTGTAGTTCATA
>CALCME010000120.1 GCA_937965925.1 Candidatus Absconditabacterales bacterium
GAAGTTACACTATATTTGAAACGCTAGGAATGATACTGTTAATCATCTATGATTCACTGATTCTGAATGAAATATTTTGTGATATTGTAGTTTTTCATTATTAGATAGAGATTATCCTTTAGTTGCTTTTGATGACGAAGATATAACAAGAGATGATGTTCTGAATATGACTAGAGCTTTTTCTATTAATTGAGCACCAAAAAATTTAATGTCATCTTTGTACCACCATTGTTATAAATTACTGCAAAAAGAATATCCAGAGAAAAAATATATTATTACATATATTAATCAAAATTTACTTTTTGAATGAAGTTCATTTAAGGGTGCAAGTTATTTTCCCAAAGGACTTAGTCCTATGCAATATCTTTATGTTGATTGAATCTACTCAAACAGAAAATCAATTAAATTATCTGATGTTGTGAAAAACAATGAGTTAGAGTGTCTTCCTATAGTTATGCTTGCTAGATGATTAACAAAATGAACAAATAAGGAACTTGAAAGACTAAATTGATGTAGTATAAAAATAATTCCAAAAAAAATGTATTTAAAATGATAATAATATATGAAAAAAATATTTGTTTGAGGAGTCCAGTGAGTATGAAAGTCATCAATCATAAAGAAAATTTCTACTAGAAACGAAAATGTCTGATCTTTTTCATATTGATGAAGGCTAGTTGAAGTCGCAAAAAAAGAAATTTCTAACTACACTAATTTTGATTGATTATCAGGTCAGCAAAGAGAGATTGTTTTAAATATCGTAAAAGAGCAATTAAATGAGATCCTGAATAAAAAGAATTTTGAGTTGCTATTGTTTGATAATCACTATACTATTTTTAGGGAATGAAAAATAATGGATACATTTGCGGATAAGAATATACTTTTTTATGATAAGCTTCTCCTTATTTCCGCAAAAAAAGAATTGATAGCTAATAGAATTGCAAAAGATTTTCAAAAAGAAAGGGTATCTATAGCATCAAAAGAAGATTTTCTTGAAATTCATCAAAATAAAGAGTTAGAAAGATTTCATTTTCTGTCTCATAAGTATAGTATAGAGTTTCTAGAGGTATTTAATAATTGATCACTAATAGAGTCAGTTTCAAAGATAGAGAGTTTTATGAAATTATAATATATACATATGAATAAATTATATTTATGTACATCTAATAAATGAAAAGTAGAATTATTTTCAAATTATGCTAAGAATTATGATTTTGTTGTAGAAAGTATCAATTTCGACATTCCAGAATCTAGAAATTTAGACTGCTGAATTATTTCTGAAGAAAAGGTTATATACTCATATAATAAAATAAAGAAGCCAGTAATAGCTGTTGATTCTTGACTTTATATAGATGCTCTATGATGATTTCCAATGACATTTGTGAAATTTGCACTTGGATCAATATGAGTAGAGTGAATAATTAAACTGCTTGAATGAAAACCAAGAACCTGTGTAATAGTAAATTCTGTTTCTTTTTTCGATACAGAATTGAGTGTACCAATCACTTTTAAAGAAGAGCTTAAATGACATATTTCTAGTAATATTGCTTGAAACTTGAAGCCTTATAATTGGAGTGTCTTACATAAAATATTTATACCAGATTGAAGCAAAAAAACATTAGCAGAAATGAGTAAAGATGAGTACCTCTTATGGAACAATAAGAGGCTTGAGGGATGATTTGTGGAACAAATGTTTGATTTTATTTTTAATAAATAGTATGGAGGAAAATATAATTAGGCATGCCCTTTGGTCTTCTTGGAGTAAAGAGACCGCACATCTTGAGGTAAAAGAATCACGAAATGCTATAAACAGAACTGTTTGACAGTGTGCTGTTACATCAATGTTGGTGCAAGAAATCTTGTGAGGAGAAATTATTAAGGCAGAAGTTCCAAATTATTGATATTCTCACTTCTGGAATAAAGTTGATTGAAAAGAAATTGATTTTACATCTGATCAATTTACCGATTGACCACCAATTTTTGAAGAGAAAAAAATATACGATTTAAATCGTCTAATGTCTAATAATAATACTAATGAAAGATATTGAATCTTAAAAAAAGATTTCGAGCGTTTTATTAAAGATTATGAAAATATTGAATCGGAGGTTTCCATTTGTCGCCTATGCCCTAAAGTTTCGCATTTCAAACATGATTCAATTTATTTTTGAAAAAACTGCTCATTGTTGTTTATCTGAGAAGCTCCGGCAAGGGGCTGATGGAGAATTACCTGAAAAGCTTGGAAAAATGAAAAATGAAAAATTATACCATCTTGAAGGGTTTTACAAAAACTTTTAGACTTGCTAGACATCAATTTGTTTGATGTTACTTTTACTGAAGCAATAAAATGTTTCCCTCAAGATAGGAAAATCTTGCCAGAGGCAATGGCAAACTGTAGTCCAATAATGTATAAACAGATTAAATTGTTGGATCCTAATGCTCTCATTACATTATGAGATCATGCAACCAGAGCATTTTTATGAAATGAGTACAAAAAATTTTGAGATGTAGTATGAAAAGAATTTGAGGTTAAGGTTGGAGAGAAGATATATAAACTTTTTCCTATATATCATCCTTCACCAATTTCGCCTAAATCTTATACTTGAAATGTACCTATTTTTAATCGTCTAAAAGAGTATATATAAAAAACAGCTTGAAATTTTGAATGCAATTCAATTGATATAGTGATTAAAAACGACCCAAAGTAGAGGAAGCACGAGATTGTTTGGTATGAACTCATTAAATAGAAGAGCATAGATGATTAGATGATGCTCTCCACGAAGCTAAAATCGTGTATGAATTGTATAAGATGTGAAAATTTAAGATCTAGTATATATACAAAAGGGTGGTGGCAATTTGCCCCCACCCTTTTTCTGTTCTACGGATACAAATACAGTATGTTTGTACCTCTACACAGATAATGGAGATATATACCCCTACACCAACAACTCCCCAATCTTCTCCTGTGTCTCATCTCACAAGACTTGCTGTATATACTCAGGATGATGCTGCGTGAGTCGTAGTCATGCTTCTTTTACTTCTGCCAGGAATTTGGTATCGGTCAGTATCTCTAGAGGTACATCAGTCTGCCCAGACTGTCTGGTCCCAAGCATCTCACCAGCTCCACGAATCTGGAGATCTATTTCTGCGAGTTTGAAACCATCCATGGTATTTTCCATATGTCTGAGTCTTTGATAGGTCTCTCATGACTTACGAGGGGTCTGGAGGAAACAATATGATTGTATATCGTTTCTTCATACACGTCCACGTAGCTGATGTAACTGCGAGAGTCCAAAACGCTCAGCGTTTTTGATGATAATGATGGTCGCATCTGGTATATCTATACCTACTTCTATCACTGTCGTACTTACCAATATCACATATTTCCCTGACTTGAAGTCTTTCATTACTTGATCTTTGTCTGCTGATTTCATCTTCCCATGCATGAGTCATATCTTGCCTGCTAGTTCCGGATATATAGCTTGAGTTTCTTCTCGCTCTGCTAGTACTGATGCTGTGTCTTCCAAGTGTTCTGATTCGTCGATAAGTGGCGTGACGACAAAAACTTTTTGTTCTTGCTCGATCTTGGTCAGGACTCGAGGTTTCATCTTTTTTGCTTCTGTGTTTGAGACTATCTTGGTCTGTATAGGTTTTCTACCAGCAGGCATTTCATCTATCACACTCACCTCAAACTCTCCAAAAAAAGCGAGAGTCAACGAACGAGGTATAGGAGTAGCAGTCATCTGGAGCAAGTGAGGACTGTCAAAACGTTGGAAAAATCCCCTCTGTCTCACTCAGAACTTATGTTGCTCATCGATGATCGCGAGCTGGAGGTTATGAAAATTTATATCTTGTTGTATGATTGCGTGTGTCCCGACGATGATATCTATCGAGCCTGCGGCGAGTGATTGTTTGATTTTTTTCTTCTCACTAGCAGTAAGTGATCCAGTCAGTAACTGTATACGTATACCAAGTGGCAAGAATAACTTCGCGAGGCTACGATAATGCTGGACTGCCAATACTTCCAATGGAGCAAGTAACGCGATTTGTCCGTTGTTTTTGCGAAGTATATGATATGCTACTGCTGCTGCGACGACGGTCTTACCACTACCTACATCTCACTGTAACAGACGCATCATGGTGCGATCACCGTGTATATCGTCGATCATTTCTTTGATACAGCGTTTTTGTGCACCTGTGAGGGTAAAAGGTAGCGTCGCAAGAAATTCTTTGATATATGTCCGATCTGGTTCTTGTGATGTCTTGGTATGTATATAGTTGAGCTTGGATTGGAGTGAGTGGAGTTGTATACGCAACAATCTCATAAAAAACAATCTCCTTTGTGCTGCTACCTGCTGTTCAAAACTCTCTGGGAAGTGGAGCTGTGAGATAGTCTGGACAATGTTGGGCAAATCGTATCTATCCAAGAATGTTTCTGGAAGATCTGTGGTAAATAATTCTGCTATATATGGTTGCAGCAAGAACATTTTCTTGGCAAACCATGCTGCCTTGATGCCTTGCATATCACTATATATAGGGTATATCCTTCCGACTTCTGCTGATTCACTTTCGGCACCACTGGTGTCATGTGCTGGGATGACTTGTGGATGCATGAACTTCACCTTCCCATAGCTTCCCGTTGGTTTTCCTATGACATAGTATCGCTTGAGTAACTCTATCTTCTTGAAATCATAACTCATACGAAAATACTGTATCATCACTTTCACTTCGTTTTCATCTATAAGGGTGACCTCTTGTATTTGTTTGCCTGTGCGAGTACGGATGATATTTTTCTTGACTACTTTGAGTTTTACTGTCTGTACCTCGTCTTCTACGAGTTCTTCTAGCTTCTTGATATTACTTCTATCTTCATAGGCACGCGGGAAGTATAACAAAAGATCTCTTGCTGATGGATATCCATTTTCTGCAAGTTTTTGTATATATGGTGCGGTGGTGCGGAGGGTTTTTCTGAGGTCCATGGAGAGCTAGAGAAGTGGGAGGAGCAAAAAGCAAAAGAGTTTTTGTATATATATATATACCTAAGTATTTGAAATAAGAGTTCGACATCCATACATATGGTTTTATTCTTCAGAATGTAGTTGTATATGTACAGACACATTGCATGTGTCTAATCAGGGTGATATATATATATCAGTTAGTATATATACCCTACCAAGCATATCTAGGTTGAAAAAACAACAAAGTCTTGACAAAATAAATCTTGCCTTTATACTGTATATGTTTATTTTTGTAATTCATTATATATATGTCTCTTTCTCAATCTATTGGTGTTAATGGTACTGAATCATCAGAAAACTTGAATGAAGTAGTAAATGATCT
>CALCME010000121.1 GCA_937965925.1 Candidatus Absconditabacterales bacterium
CAATGACTCAATCACTCTTTCATCCCAAGTTTTTAAGAGTCAATCAACATAATTTTCATACATTCAAATTTTGATCATTTCTCATGTCTTTATATATGAGATAAATATTTTACCAGTCTAACACAATATTTACAGGACCAACATTACTACTCTTCACGTCCATCATAGCTCCAAATCCTCAAGTCTTGTATGAAATTTTTTCTTCTTCTAAGCACTCAATCTGATAATCATAGATTGGTTTTGCTAGATCAAATGATGCTGAATGAGTAAAATCTATACTCCCCCCTTTTTTATTCCTTCCATAGAGGGTAAAATTTGAAATCAATAAGAGTTCTCATCAAACATCAGAAAATGTTTGAGATTTTTTTCTTTGTGATCAAAGACTAAAAAGTTCCAACTTCTTCACTCTCCTTGCAAATTTTTCACAAACTGCTTTCCAGTCAGTCTCTATATCATCTCTATGAATTCACATGTAGACCAAAAATCCCTCTCAGATAGAATTGGTTGTATCTGTGTCAATAATATGAACACTCGCACTTGATACACGTTGAACGAGATACCTCATGACTTATTTTTTCATATAAAAAGTCACTGTCTTTTCTTGAATGAAAAACTCTGCTGAGTAGTCATGAGTAATCTCTCACAGTCATAACTGACGTAATAATGCTTCTTGTTGAAGATAATCTGAATTTACCTCAAGTATCTTAATCAAACGAGAGTCGCCACTCGTATATCAACACGAGATTCTATCGCTTACGTCATATCCAGCATCTTTTCTCATTTGATTCAAAAATCTCGACATCTCACGAGCAACTCCTTCTTGGAGGAGATCTTCAGTTAACTTCAGATCTAGCTCTATCATCACTCCATCTTCCACGATCTGATTTTCAGCATCAAATCAAGAATACCTTACTTCAAATTGTTCAGGAGTCAGTGACCAAGACGACTCTCAAGATGTCACTAAAAGTGTTCCGTCAGTTTGGAGTGAAGCATTTCATTGTTTTGCCGATCAGATGATACGTCAGGTATCTTTTCCAAATTGTGATCAAAGCGTCTTTCAAAGAGGAATATACTGTATCACGACTCACTGATCTCCTTGTATCAAAGAAATTTCTTTCACATTGACCTCTTCTTTGATGGTCTCACCATATTTTTGGAGAAGTCACTGTACGTGTATATCATCTTGCATAGGTAATCTGTAGGACAAAACTAAAAAAAAGACATCATCTAATGTCAGTATCATAGCTAAATAAGATGGCATTCCAATTCCAATTTTAAAGTGAATTTCAAAGTGAATCTGATACTTTTTATCAGGTTACCCTCTTGTGTATTATGATTCTTTCTTTTTCTGATTCTGGTTTAATCTAGAGTGAGCGATCTTTTTTTTGGAATGTTCATTATAGATTCTCCTATTAATAAACTCTTTCATCTTAAGGAGACATTTAACACGAAAAATAGATTCAATTTTATTAAACTCCTGATAACTCAAACGTAACTTTACTCATTTTTCCATTAACGTATCTGTCATAAACGCTGCAGTCTCGGTTTGTGAGAATCTATGATATGCAGGATAGTCAGACTTTCCTTCCATAAATATATTGTATTCCTGAGATAACTCATCTAAAAAAGTGCTATAGACAGCTATATTGCTATACAAGTTTGATAGCTTATAATAGTTCAACAACGACAGAGCTGTATCTATTTCAAGAAACAAAAAACCAGGCAGATCTATCTCTGCGATTCTCTCTATAATTTGTATTCTTAAGGTATTAGATAATTTTTTCTCAGAGAGCATGACCATTATATATAATAAAGTAAGTTGTGAATAGTGATTGGTGATTGCTGATTAGTGATTCATAGTTATGTACACTGGATATCGACTAATGACAAATGACTATCTTACAATTCAACGACTTTCACTGTATGTTTAGCTTGTACGTACTTCACAAGTTCTTGATCATGAGTAATAAACACAATGGTATTTCCAATCACATTACTTTCTATCAGCAAATCAGCTATCATTGTTGAACTTTCTCGATCAAGATTACCTGTCGGTTCATCAGCAATGATAAATTCAGGTTCATTGATCAAGGCCCTTCAAATCGCTACTCTTTGTTTCTCTCAACCACTCAGTGTAGGTGCAAGATGAGTACGCTGACTATGCAGTCATAATCTCTGTATCATCAATCATGTACGTTCTTTTGCTTCACGACCAGGTAAATCAGAAATTTCCAACGGATAGCGAAGATTTTGTTCTGCAGTCTTTCGATCCACAAGTTTAAAATCCTGAAAAACAACTCAAATATCTCTCCTATACGACTGCACTTCTCTAGCACTATATCTCGAGATATCGTCTTTACCATGAAAGATGGTTCTCCTTGGTGGAACCAACTGTCTCATGAGAAACTTTACAAGCGTTGTTTTCCCAACCCCAGATTTTCCCATCACAAAACAAAAATCCTTCTCTTCAAGCGTAAAATTAAACCCTTGAAAGATTGGTTTCTTTTTCTCATATCACCAAGTCAAATTCTGAACATCAATAAGTGGCACAGGACTATTACGTTAGCGTTTAAAAGATACGTTAATACAAAACTCACCTCTTAACATAACTATAGTCATAGATCAAGAATTTTACCAATATAGGAGATTAAACTAATCTCTTGTTAATGACAAAAAAAATAATACATTACATAATATTGACATATTCTAAATACACACATGATAACAGCAAACACTCCATATATTCAGAATTTACACATTTTGATCAAAGCAGAAAATCTTTGATGAAATCGTCTTACCAGCACTATAGACGTCTACAATAAAGCTATATCAGATACACTATCTCTCATAAAACAAAATGACAACGATAATCTCTATAAAGAAATAGAAAAACTTGAAAAAAAATTTCCCATTAATTCAAGATCAATTACGACTCCATGACTCATTGAAAAATCTCTCATTTTTGCTAAAAGCACGCTTATAACATTACAAGTACTATATATTCAGCAGATTTATTGAAATGAGCTATTCCTAAATTTTTTCAAATTTTGTTTAGCTGAAAATCAACAAAAAATACCTTTTGAGTATAAAAAGTTTTACAACGACGATCCTATTCTCTCAAGTTTTCAAAAGTTAGTTTGACCAACAGAGTTCGAAAGCAACACTTCTCGAGATGCTTTAGAATGAGAAGAAGACACAATGAAAGACACAATAACCATCAATCTAGAATTAATTCCAAATCAGTCAAAACCTATTCCTACAAAAAAAAATGACAAAAAAAAGTTTTCGATTTATTTGAAAAAAAACTAAGTTTCTAAAACCCTACCTCGCCATCCTCTTTAGTTCACCAAACAGTTTTAGTACCTCTCCTTTCTTGTCGGAAGGGGCTTTCTTTATCATGATCGATTCTGCATGTTTTTTTCGTTGATCTATGATATCTACAAAGACTTTGTTCTTATCGAGTTCTCCATATGATGTGTCTATATAAAGCTCCGCTTCACTTAGCTTTTCATGCATAGATGCATCTAACGATCCAGAAAATGTATTTCACAAAAGAGAATCTGGATAAATTTCACAAATAGAACGCAATACGTGTGCATACGACGTATAAAGATCTTCACTCACTCATCGAGTACGAGCAAAATTATTATAAAAGAGAACGGATAAGAGATACTTATCTTCGATTTTTGAAAGTGTTTTCAGATCTTTTTCATCTGCATCATGTTCTTTATAGACCGGTCTCTTGCGTGCAGAACCTTTCTTCAACCACGAACGAAACTGTTTCCATAACATCTGTTCACTGAGTCAGAAAAAATCTACGACCTTAGTAAAGTATAGTTGCATAACTGCATAGTCTTCTATCTTACTCAACATCTCAAAAAGACTCTGCATCACTTTCTTTCTTTCCACAGGGTTTTCTTGATCGACACGTTTTTCATACTCTTGTAACGCCCATTCAAAACCGTCTTTGGTAGAATCTGAAAGAAGAGATTTCCAATGAATAACCTCTCACGTATCTGTCTTTTGCAACCGTTCATCTACATCCTTAAACTCATCTGGAAAAATAAATACTTTTGGAAAAAGATCTTGCTCATAAGCTACTTTTAGTCATCTAATTGTGGCTTCAAATCAGGCTCCGTCATGATCGAAGGCAAACACGAGATGATCCGAATGTCTCTTAATAAGTTTGGTATGCTGAGTCGTCAGTGCTGTTCCACACGTAGCAATTCAGGTCGGCAACCCATACTGAGCAAGTGCAATCACATCCATATATCATTCAACTATCACCAATCCACCAAACTCTTTGAGATGATTTTTAGCTTTATGGAGACCATAGAGTATTTTTGATTTTTGATACAGTTCAGTCTCAGTTGTATTGAGATACTTTGGAGTCTGCTCAGCTGAGAGTGCTCTTCACCCAAATCAGACAATATTTCAAATATGATCATAAATCGGAAACGTTAGTCTATGACGAAAAAAAGCAAAAGCCTTGTCGTGCTTTCATTGCTTTGCAAGTCATGCATCTATCAGGTCAGCATCTGTAAATCATTTCTCACGAAGAAACTGCATTGTAAGATCATAACTATCAGGAGCATATCATATTCCGAACAACTCAATAGTGGCATCACTTAGTCATCTTTTCTCACGCACATACACATCAGCATCGCTTCAGATAAAATACTGCTGGAAGACTGATTGAGTACGCTTATTTAATAATTTTAGTTTTTCTTTTGCTGATGACTTTGCCTTTTGTTTCTCAGGATCTTTTTGGTACTGAGTGATATCAACTCATGTTTCTTCTGCCAGAATCTTGAGACTATCTCGAAAGTCTATCCTCTCTATCTCCATATGGAACGTCAGTGCATTTCCTCATTTTCCACATCAAAAACACTTGAAAATCTGCTTATCTTCAGCTACCGTAAATGATGCACTCCTTTCATTATGAAAGGGACAGAGTCCTGATCGATTTTTCCCGACTTTCTTGATATTTACATATCTAGAAACGAGATCTACTATATCAAGTCTTCCGAGTACATCGTCACGTAAACTCATAGATATCTTTTAAACTAAAAGACACAGGAAGGTAATCACTACTATTGAGAGACACTTCTCTTGAAAATCACTTTCATACTACTAATCTTAGCCTTAAAGTATAGGTAAAAGAACGTACATTCTTTTTTCTCTACGTACCTGAAAAAAACTTTACCAGTTAAAAAACACTATGGCACACATAATTTGACCAGATGGACAAACATATTATACAAAAGATGATATTGAACCGAAAGGATCGCTTTTTTGAAGTTCAGTGAAAGACTCACTCCAGAAGTGATGAAGCAGTATGTTAGATTATCTTTGACTTATCTGAGGGTGAATTGCAGTACTTATTGGATTGTATCTCCTTGCAGACTTTGCAATATGACTTATATTACTCTTCTTTTGAAGTACTTCTATCAATTACTGGTTGACCAAACATAGAAGTAAGTAGGCAGATGAAGAATCAAACTCTACAATCAAAATCTAATGGGAGACGAAAACATACGTCGAAATACGATATCGATATCATGTCTCAAACATTTCCTTCATAACATTAGATCTGTTTGTGTATAGTTACATTATCTTTATCCGTCACCAACAAAAATATGTCTCTTTTTTCTTGAGTACAAGATCAAATCAAAGAATCCTACGAGTACCTAAAAGATGACTATAGTATGTGACTGATGGAACAGCTCTTGGAGCCGATGAATATCGTAGAAGCTGATCTCACCATCACACTAGACTCTGGTGAAGAAAAAACGTACAAAGCATATAGATCACAGCATAGTGACGTAAGATGACCGTACAAAGGATGAATTAGATATCATCAAGACGTCTCCCTCGATGAGGTAAAATCACTCTCAGCATGGATGAGTTTCAAATGTGCTACGGTAGGAATCCCCCTCTGATGAGGGAAATGATGAATCATCGTCAATCCAAAAGAACTTTCTCAAACGGAACTCGAGCGTCTAAGTAGAGAGTATATCAAAGCGATCTACACCCATATATGACCGACCAAAGATGTCCCAGCACCAGATGTAAACACCAATAGCACCATCATGTGATGGATGGCTGATGAGTATGCAAAGCAAACATGATCACGAAAGCCAGGAGTCATCACATGAAAACCTCTTACGATCTGATGATCTGCATGAAGAGGACAAGCAACATCACGTGGATGACTATTTGTCCTGCAAAGATATCTTACTAACTCCAAAGATCATCTCGCAGGAAAGAAAATCATCATACAGTGAGCTGGAAACGCAGGATTAAACTTCGCACTTCTCGCATCACAAGCATGAGCACACATTATCTGAATCTCAGACTCGAAGTGAGCAATCATCGATGAAGGTGGATTTGATATGGACCAGATCATAGAACTAAAATCACAGAGAAAATCAGTCATCGACTATATCTCTCCAACCACCAACGACCAGACTCCCCTAGATATCACCAACAATCAAGACCTCCTCACACACCCATGTGACATTCTCGTCCCTGCAGCACTAGAAAATCAACTCACCAAGGAGAACGCTGACAAGATACAAGCATCAATCATCTTAGAACTCGCAAACGGTCCAACCACTCCAGATGCAGATACGATTCTTGACGAAAGATGAATCACCGTGATTCCTGATATACTTGCGAACGCATGATGAGTAACGGTAAGTTATTTTGAGCAAGTACAGAACAACACGAACTACTACTGGACAGAGACAGAAGTAAACGAAAAGCTCTTAGTGATCATGGAACAAGCAACTGACTGAGTCATGGAAACAGCACAAAAAAACACCACCTCACTCAGAGATAGTGCATATATCATCTCTCTAGAAAAGATCCTCGCGGCTATGAAAGCGAGAGGACGGTAAGAATGATGTTACTATTTTGTATATGAGAAAAGCTATCTGGAGGGATAGCTTTTTTTGATTATTGTTACAATATAGGATCAAATATCAGTACTAAGTGTAAACTAAATAAACTGGCATAGATTCTGCTCATAATTTTGTAATAATCTCCTCTAAAATCGTTTGCTCTTTAATTGGATTAATATCATTAGAAAATATATTGTTCTTATCAGAAACAAATATACATAGAGGCCTAATAACGAAAAAAAGATTATCATCAATAATATCAATAAATCCATCTCGATTAGACAAAAAATTTATTCCTAATTCAATTCATATTTTTCATAAAAATACATCTTTGGACAGAAGGTCACTTCACTCAATAATTATTCTCATATACTCTAATGGCCAACTTTTCAATCAAATAGAAAAATCCGTAATTATTCTATTTTTAGGTAAATCATTTGCTTGAATACTTAAAAAACGAATAATGTCGAATCTACTTGTATTAAATCTAATGTCATTCATCATGCTATTAAAATATTCTATATTATTTCTCTCTTCCTTCAAAAGAAAGAGATCAATATCATATATAAAAAAAACTATCTTTTCATTATTTCATGATATAAAATCTCAAAACTTCGTAATAGTTGATTTTACATCAATATATTCTACATTCTGATTCTTGAATCAGAATGTAGTTAAAAGAACTGAAAGATAGTGTTTTAAATTCATATATTTGCTTCAATAGAATTCATAAACGAGATAATTATTTTTAATATAAGAATCAAATATCATCTCGCTATCATTTATTTTGTTTATAAATCATAATCCTGATTTCATTTAAATTGTTACTTTATTCTAATAAAACTTTTATAATGATCATCAGTATAATACGTATCTCAATCAATTCAAATAACTAATCTTTCTTCTCATCTTCTTCATATTATTCAAGGTGTTTCAACCGTATATTCTTTATACGTTCAATTCTCTTTTATAGGCAATAAATTAGTACTATTTTCATATATTTTTCAATCATGTCCTACAAATTTATTTTTTCACAATCTGATTCTCTCTAAAGATTCTTTAACTCAATTTATATCTAATATATCACCAATAGTCTTTTTATAAATCTTAATTCAAACAGATGATCAAATATCCATATATATGTAAGGCAAAGCCTTAATTATTACTCATAGCTCATCTCACGATTTACCTATCTTTGTTCACTTAGTTGCTGCTTTAGCTCCATCTCATATTCATGGTACAAATCAAACTACTGACATTCATATATCAAAATTTGAACCATTATTCCACTGATAGCGTAGATCTCTTCAATCTGCAACTACTCATGCTGGAGTAAATCATCATCAGATTTGTCAAACTATATTTAATCAATTTGGATTCTCTATATAGTCTCATTTTACAACTCATTCTCCAATTTCATCTAAAACATACATAACATCCTCTTTGTATGAAGAAATAACTCTCACACGATACATTTTTCATCCATGGAAAAATTGTTTAACACTTTCTCATACAGTAGGACTGTACGGTGTAATTGATCAATTTGCAAATCACTCATTTGCTAATGCCTGTTGATAGTATACATGACCTAAAGGGACATTCAAACATTGATTAGTTGCATTGTTGACACAAATACCTGACGAATTACTTGATTCTGATATAATATGTATTCTCTGTATCTCTTTCGTGTCTATATTTTCAATACAGACATATGCATCACCTACAAGTAATTTAATAGGAATCTGCGTTATAGCTCAGATAGATTCAGATATATCTGATCAACATCATTCAGGAGATGATCAAATTCATGTTCTCATTACTTGTTTTCATTGATCAGATAGTGCCAACTGACTCTTATTATAATACACTTTAAAGTTATTCGCCTTTGAAAAGAAAAACCTATGTTCCAGATTCTTTTTTAACACTGTTGGAGTTACTTCTTTAATAGATTTTTTTCCTCAGCTTTGATCCTTTGGAGGAGTTACTTTTTCTGAAATGATATTCAGAAAATAATCAACTAAATACCTTTTGTGGTAATTTTCCGATTTTCAAATCAGCCCTCTAAGAGAAAGTAAGTAATTAACATCTTTCATCAACTCCTCTTCTGAAGATCAAGTCAAGTCAGACTTATATTTCTCTAATTGACTATCTAATAGAGAAGCAATTACTCAATGATTTACTCATTTCTTGAAACATGTCTTTCATACTTTTTCATATCACGCTGCACACACCCATGATTTGTCTCCATCCGTTGGCACTGCACATCTTGCATTTTCTGGTCTTACATAATACACGTTATGATTTGCATATTCACATCGGAGATCTGAGATATTAGTTGAATATGCAACATCTAATCAATCACTCTTCATACTAGCTATTTCAGTTCATTTTGACAAGTATCTAGTTCTATTTCATTCTTCATAATATGCTTTTCGGTTTCATTTATTTACACCAAAAATCACATATGTTACTTTTCATGATACTTTTGTCATTTTAATTTTCTGTCAACTATCAAACTCAACTCAACTTACATTTGGTTTGTTATTTCGTTCCGCTACAACAATTGTTAATCACAGACTTGATAATTCAAAATAACGCATTTGTGCGGTAATATTTTCCTCATCGGAACTCTCTTCTTTTTCCTTCTTCTTAACCACACACTTCTCTCCTTCTTTCACATATCAATTTGAGCATATTACTTCTTTCTCCTCCTCCACCTTCTCGACCACAACCTTCTTTGGTCATATCTTTACATTGACCCACATCTCCATGCTCTTCTCTAGGAGCGTATTATATACTGCGAATCTTATCTGTGATCATGTTTTCAATCAGCTCGTAGATACCTTCCATACTCATCCATACTCCCAGTTGTTTGGTTTTTGAGTTACCGTTGTTTTTACTCATTTTCCAAAGATCTGATAGATCAGAAGTTCACTATCTGAGACAAACGTGAACTCCTCTCCTGCTGGTTTGGTATAGGTTTTTGCGAGTGTCTGTACGGTCTTATAGATTGGGGCACTCTGTCATCTCACAACGATTCTAAACGTCGTAAGTCCAGGTTTGAGTCACTGAATATACACCCTCTCTCCTGCTCATGCTATCTCTATATTCTCCTCTTCTTCTTGTATCTCTCCGTAGAAGTCTTGTTCTGAAGATTGGAGTCCAGATATTGTGTCACGTTGCTCTTGAGTAAGAGCAGGAAACACAATAGGATTCCCATCTTCGTCTAGCAAATTTTCTTCTGGTAGCTCAAAATCACTCAGGTCGATATCTTCTTCAGATTCTCATGCACTTGCGATCTTCAGTCATTTCGATCCTCATACAAACGTTGCGTTGGTCGTATCTGCTCATCCTCACAGAAACGCTCCTGGAACAGTCAACGAGATCACCTCTCACACACCTACCGTGAGGATATCTTTTTTGTTTTTCTCTGTCATATCTTCTTTTGCAACTTCTGTATGTGAGACAATTTTTTCTACCGCATAGGTTCTTCATGAAACAGCACTATGATAATAGATTATAAACGTATCACTTGTACTCGGTGTGATTTTCCAATGAGTAGTTCATAGAACATTCTTTTCAAAAGTAGATCCGTTTACTGTACTGACTGATGACACATAAAATCATGGAGTTGATCTAACTGAGAATGTTCATCAGTTTTGTTGGGTAGTTATGTTATATGGTTGTGTAATTGCTTCTACTATTTTCTGGTCTCATCTCGCGTCTGTCACGGTAAACATCGTCGTTCACTCTTTCAGTCATAGAATGTTCAGATCATCGTTTTCTTCCGTTTCTCAAATCTGATGAGAAATGTGAATAGCTCACTCTCAGACACGAGTGATTGCATATGGAGGAAGTCATCCAGTGATAGTAATTCTCTTCGTAGCTCATGGAAGAACAGTTGTAGTCGTTCAACTAAGCTTCAGATTCGTCTTTTTTGTCTTTATCGTAAGTTGCATTCGCTGAGCTTTCGCTTCTTTTCTATTATACAACCTTAGATACAATATTTCTGTATCCTTGAAATTGTTTGTGTCTATCTTTCGATATCATCACTTCCATCGTTTCTTGGGTTTTCGATTGAGCTTTACTTTCGTTCAAGATTTCGTTTTCACATATTTCACAGGCATTTGAAATGCTGATTTGATACGTATTTCTTCTCAACGCTCTTTTGTTAATACTTTCTCATTTACGTTGACCTGAATACTATTACGTTGTCCTTGTTCATCACGAAAGACTACGTTTGTCTTTCCTGGTCTCAGTGCTTGCAGTGGGATAGATGAACGTCGCTTTACTGCAGACGCTATTTCTATCTGCTCATCTTCAACAAGTTCTTCACTTGCCCAGTCTACATCTCCGGATCCAGGAACATCCTCGACTTCATCATCAGGTCATTCATCTAACTGTTCTTGAGTTAATGGCTCTTCAAGCTCACTATCGACAAAACTCTCAAGCTCTTTGTCATCTGATCACGAAAATGACTCCACGAGTATTTCATCTTCAGCAACCTCCTCATCTGTTTCTCCAGCACTAGCGACAGAAATATTTTTTCGTCTTTTTGTAAGAAATCAAAGTTTTAGATTACTTTTTGTGACGAAAATTTTACCGGCTCATCAAGATGCTTTTAGCATAGCAGTTTGTCAGACAGTCATCGTCAATTTTTTCTTACTTACGTTAAGTTTTGGAATAGAGACTGACGTATTCAACTGTAAATACATATCTCTTTTTTCCTTTCTGTTATATACTTTTGCATATAAGACGTCATCTCATGGAAACGATGATGCGTGTATTTTTCGTACCCTTTGATTCTTTTTCCATCGCTTCTTTGGAGCAGGTCTTTTATTGAAGGAGAGTTTCTTTTTACTTTTTACCCAGATACCTTTGATTGCAAGATTATGGGTGGAAGTTAGCGTAAGAAGATCATTATATCATTTTTTTATGACTGTTGGTTCTACAATTACTGTATATTTTTTCTTTCTTCCTTGAGGATATTTAACAGTTATAGTTGATTTTCATGGACGAAGTCAGACGAAGCTCACTGTCTTTCCATATACAGATGCAATTTCAACCTGCTCATCTTCATCTTGTTCAACTTCGTTGTAGGTAAGATCTGATCATTCGTTCTCACTCTCTTCTCCCCTAGTTCCAAGTTCTTCTAGCATCTCATTACTCATTTCTTCATCTTCTAATAACTCTATTGGAACCTCTAATTGATCTTCTTCATCTGTTTCCGTAATTTCAATGGTTCACTCTTGTGCCTGAGATCACTCTTGAGCTGAATCCTGTGCTGAAGCAATCTTTACGTCTTGATTCTGTGATGAGATTCGTCAAATTTTATCATTTGATTTTGAATATCAAATTGATCATCAATTTCTTCAAACTTGCATTGTTTTCGTTTCTCAGACCTTTATCTTGATCACCTTTTGTATAGACAAATCTGGAACATCAAAGAAACTATCAGAATATGTACTCAATGCTTTTGTTTTCTTTGGAGCAATTTTCTTTCCTACATCCAATATATACTCTAATGAGTTATAGACCTTACGATGAGGATAGTAATTTGTGTTCATTGGTGCTTCTACTGCATTTCGAATGCTAACATTGAATGGGATAGATCTATTATATTTGCTAGATCATCATTGTGGTTCAACGAGCTTGGGTGATCTGCTAGATTGAGAAATAATATCATCATAAGCATATTTCCAACGATGAGAGCCATATCTACTCGCTGAAAATCATCTAGGAATCAACGAATATCATACGAGTTCATTTCTGTTACTTCTTTCTGTTCAATAGGTAGATTCGATAGTAAGTAAGCCATTGTCTCTCCAATTCTCAAAATGTACACCATTAAATTCTCATCGATCAAAAGTAGGAAGAATGAACGATTGCATTCCATATCAATAATAACTACGTCAAATCGAACCATCAGTATATGACGTCCATTTTACCGGAATATGTATACGAGTTTCTTGTACTTGAACGAAAACTCACTTCGTTGTTTTGGTCGATGTATCCGTCACATAGATCATTTCATCTCATGCTTTCAGTCCGACGAGAGTGAAGCTTTGAGATCACGCAGAAGCAATCTCTACACCTCATTCGTTTTCAGTACTTTCATCATTTTCATCAAGACTCCCGAGAGTGTCGATTGGGACCGACATCTGTAATCATGTTTCTGGATCTAGATAGTGTACAAATCATGATCATGCATCTCATCATGGAAGTATATCTATCGCTCAGGATCAAGATGTATTTATTTCTTCTAGCGACATAGTTCAAACTAATGATGTATCAAGTCACATCGATTCTTCTTCACGCGTTCATTCTACCTCTTCAGTTCAATCAGATGCGCTTGCAATTTTCATTGCAGAACCTCATCAGTCTATTCATGCATATGCAACTATTCATCATTTCTTTCTCTTAACATCAAACGGTCACTCTCCGTCTAAAGATATAGTTACCTGCTGTCCTACGTTAAGTTTTGCATAGTCATGACTCATCCAAAAGGAACTATCAGCTTGTTGTTTCTTTGATTGCGTATCTTTTCTTGGAGAAATAACATTTAACGTAATAGTGATTTTTCACCACTTATCATCAAATACTTCCTTATATGGAAGTTCTACAGTATGTTTTCACAATAAAAGAGGAGTAACTACATAGGTATCTGTAGCTTTATACCTACGGGATGATTTATCTCGTTTCTTAAGCAGATCTACGGATACATGTGGTAATCTTTGTCCTGCACCTGGAGTTGTTTTCTTTCAAAACCCATACCAAGTTTGAGTCACCGGTCTCATCCATTCAGGAGAGTTGATTTTAAGTTTATCTCATTGTCTCACTGTCACTACTTTCTCGGTAACAGTTACATGAATAGGTATTTTCTTCGCTGACCCATCTTCTACGTATACAACACTTTCTCAGGGAGAGACTCATACAATTTGTAATTTAAGAGCTTGTGCTGAAGCAATTTCTATTTCATCATCTTCTTCAATCAGTTGTATTTCTTCAACATCACCAAGGCTTTCTTCGATGATTCACGAAGAATCTTCTCCTTCTGATACATAGTTACTTTCTTTATTTTCAAGATAATCATCTTGATTCTCTTGTTCATTTGTCTCAGACTCAGTGAAGTCAATTTCGTTATCAGAATCATTCTCACCATCTGGAGAATCTAAACTGTCAGTTTCTTCTCAGTCAACTGAAGCAATTGCGAGAGAAGACTGATTATTCGTATAATGCTTCAATCATTTGGTATATGTCTTTCAAATCATAATATTCGATTTTCATACTCGTCTTCTATGAACTCTTACCTTTCATCTTGAATCTTTTATAGATACTATCTTCGTTTGTCCAACTTTTAAAGTAATTTTCTTTGTGCTCACTTGCATACCTTCATCTTCATATCATTGCACCGTTATTTTTTCTTCATTTTTTGCTGGTTGAGTCACAATTTTCTTTCATGGAATTTTATATGTGTGAGAATACTGTTGTGTTCATAAGTTGTCCATAACTTTCGTAAGCTCTACAAATCATCAGATTTGTTTACCATTTTCATAGACCACTTGACGCGTTGCCTGTTGAAGCAAGGTTCTCATTTGCGCTTGTTGTAGAGTTGGATTGTAGGCTAAGACTGCACTTGCAAGTCATGAAACATGAGGTGTTGCCATACTCGTTCCGTCCAAGCTCTTATACTTATTATTTGGAACGGTACTTAATATTCATACTCACGGAGCCGACAGATCGACTCATGGTCCATAATTTGAGAATCTCGCTCTTTTGTAGTTCTTATCTACTGCACCTACAGTGATTGCATCAGGACATGCTCATGGAATATATTGACTTACTGGTCTATTCGCATTTCCTGCTGCTGCTATTACAATTGATCATTTATTAACAGCATACGTAATTGCTTTACAAATAGCATTTCATTTCACCGTTCCTCTTCATCACAGACTCATATTCAAAACATCAACTCACTTATCTGCTGCATATTTTACTGCTCTTGTAATCACATACGATGGGCAATGACCATTCTTACTACATATTTTTAATGCAACGAGTTCTGCATTTGTATTTACACCATAGACTCATTTCCCATCCAATGATGCGGCAATCGTTCATGCTACATGTGTTCCATGCATATGGTCGTCCATGGGATCAGCATCTTTATTCACAAAGTCATGTCATTTTATACGTTTGCTTATATTTCACTTTAAATCTGGATGGTTATAATCAATACCCGTATCAATAACTGCGACACTTACTTTTGGTTTCTCATGAAGTCATCATTGATATGCCGAAGACTCGTAGATATTCATTCATCGTAAATTGTCATTTTTCTCCCCATCTAGTCATGCAACCATCACTTGACCTATCTCAAGTATCTCAGGCTTAATTACTTCTATACCAAGGAGATGATCTGGGATATCTCCCTCTTCTACATCACCAAGAAGCTCCTCTCACAAGAGACTCTCTTGATCGACTTTGAGTTCAAAAAAAACAACCCCATCATCTTCGAACAGCTGTTCGATCTGGAGTTGTTTTTCTTCTTCTATAAATGGTGATAATTTCTTTTCGATCTGCTCTTGGGAGAACGAGCTCTTTATCATCACCGTATATGACGGGTGTCATCAACTGTCTTCTCACTGCATAGACTCAATCGCTG
>CALCME010000122.1 GCA_937965925.1 Candidatus Absconditabacterales bacterium
GAATTGTACTGGGTAAAAAGGTTTATCGAATTTCGGTTCCCTTAGCTTCATATATGGTGAGGATGATGACTCCTGAACATAAGGAAAGCGAGAAATTTGTTATTGATATTAAAACAGGAGACATTACTAAGAAAACATCAGACTTGCACAATAACAATAGTGATGAAATATGAGTTACGTTGTTGTAATTCGTTTTGATGATTATGAACTATTGAAGTGTTTATTTCTAATAAACTTCTATGGAGATCCACTGAGTAAATTATAAGGTAATCTTGTGAGTGATGTGAACGATCTTGGCACTGGTTGCATATATTCCTTATATACAAGATACGATTCGTGGTTCCACAAAACCTCATATATATAGTCGAGTGATCTGGACCATTCTATGAGCAGTGACAACAATCTTGCAGTGGCAGGATGGTGCAGGGGCGGGAGCATGGGTGACCTGATGAGTAACAGTGACGTGTGTGATTGTTGTTATACTTGCCTTGAGGCAGTGAGGAGAAAGAGATATTACTCGTGGAGATACGATTGCACTTATTCTTTCATTGTTGAGTATTGTGGTTTGGTTGTGATTAAAAAATCCATTGTGGGCGATGATTATTGTACTTGTTGCAGAGGCTCTTTCGTTCTATCCTACGCTAAGAAAGTCATATATGAAACCGTTTGAAGAGACACTTTCATGATATGCTATGGCTGCAGTCAGATCGGTCTTTGCGATATGAGCATTGAGTCAATTCACTCGAATTACCGTGATGTATCCAGCATTTTTGATTCTTGTGTGTGGTGGAACAGTGGTGTATATTATGGTGCGTAGAATGCAGGTGGGGAGATCTATTGAAGTATAATAGTGTTTTATATCTAGAAAAGAATCATGAAAAAATATGTTTTTTCTCTTCTGTTGATTATACAGTGAGTGCTCCTGTGATTGTTGCTTTGATCATGATGATTCTTTCTTGAAGATATAACGTCGTCTATTATCATCGGAAGATTACAAAATGATTCTTTTGTGAGAGATCTGATTTGAGATGAAGCTAAATTAAATTGTCATTGATATTCTTCATGAGATAGACGATGATCTCTGGATAATATTATGTGTAGAGTGGAGTGAGGCGAAAATTCTGGAAATGAGGTAGAGATACAGTGAAATTTCTGACTATTTTGAATAGATGTTTGAATCATTTCACATAAGAATGATATAGAGAAGACATATACTACAGTCTATCAGAAAGATGGGTATGTATCTAGATGATGATATAGTTGGAGTGATATGAGTTCGTTTGTTGGTGGAGAGACTGATCGTGATGTAAGAAATGAGTTTCTTCCTATTTTATATGCTTGAAATCTCGTTGAAAAAGAAATTGTATACGAAAGGGAATGATTGATGTATGAATGAGCTACATGAACAGCAACATATAGTAGTTGAAATTTGGTAAAGATTGATATATATGATTCATTGTGAGATTGATTTGATCGTTCTACACTGATCTATGTAGAAGATTCCTCACCAAGATATCTTGAAGAGAGAATCTATGACTGAGAGGATCTTTTCTCATTGAGAAAGAGAGTCTTGAGAAATAATTGAGTGATATATACACATGATCAAGTCTATGAGGCGAGATGAGGATATAGTTTTTCTTGAAATGAGTACTTCTCATTGAAGGAAGTAATGTCAGTGGTATTTGAATTTGATGAATTATAGAGTTAGAATTACTATACGTACATACCTTGATTGAGTTTTATCATTTACAACTACATATGAAAATCACTATTCTTTGTGAAAACAATATCTCAAGAGGTGCGAGAAAATGATGTCTTGCTGAGTGGTGATTGTCTGTTCATATACAGACTGACGATGGGGCTGTTCTGTTTGATACCTGATGAACTGATGTGTATGTACACAATGCAAAACAACTTTGAATTGATCTCAATAAAGTAGACGCTGTAGTATTTTCACATCGTCATCGAGATCATGTGAGTGGGATAGTTCATCATCCATTCACTGGAAAGAAACCACTTATTCTTCATCCTGATATTCTTGAAAACATTCCAGAAGATATATCTATGGTCGTAAAGAGAGATTTTACAGTTCACACCAGTGTCTGACCATATGAAATTGTTCCTGATGTGATTTTTATGTGAGAGATTCCAAGAAAGGCTTCATTTGAATGATGACCATATAAGGGAACTGATCTAAAAGATGATACCGCTCTTGTCATAAAAACGAAAAAATGAGCTGTGGTCGTGACGTGATGTTCTCATGCATGAATTACAAACATCTGTGAGTACGCAAAAAAAGTATCAGGACAAGATCTTCATATGGTACTGTGATGATTTCATCTGTTTGAAAAAGATGCAGAAGCAGTTGAGTGAGCAGTTGAGTATTTTAGAAACGAAAATATAGAGTTTTTGTATCCTATGCATTGTGTTGATTTTCCAACACAGGCGAAGTTGTATAATGAATTTGGTATTAAGAAACTGAACGCTGGTGATGAGGTGATTGTTTAGATTGTAATATACTTTTCTTTATTTGTTCATCATAACTTCTCTATGAAACAGATCGTAAACACCTTCAAGACTGACTTTGTTCGACACAATTGAAAAATGATCAATTGGGAAGACGCTACAGATCATCATGTGACACATTCACTCCACTATGGTGGAGGTATCTTTGAATGAATTAGGTTCTATGAAACACAAAGCTGACCAAAGATCTTTAAACTAAAAGAACATATTGAAAGACTCTTCTATTCGGCAGGAGCAGTTTGAATGACGATGCAATATACCGTAGATGAGATCATGCAAGCATGTCTGGATACGGTTGCAAACAGTGGAGAGATGAACTGATATATCAGACCGATAGTCTATCACGGTCAATGAAAGATGTGAGTCTATCCTAATCCTGAAATGCTTGCAGTAGAGACCTTTATTAGTGTATGGAAGCGAGGGAAGTATCTTAGTGATGATCCAATAGATGTAAAAATTTCTCATGTAAGAAGAATCCATCCAGCAACATTTGATATGAAAGCAAAGATATCATGAGCATACGCAAATAGTATTCAAGCATCATTGACCATTAAAAAAGAATGATATCACGAATGATTGTTACTTGATACAGAATGATATATAGCAGAAGGTCCTGGAGAAAATATCTTTTTTGTAAAAGGAGAGGAGGTGATCACTCCTGCACTCGGAACGATCTTACCTGGTATCACCAGAGCTACCCAGATACAAATTTTGGCAGAACAGTTTGGAATTACTGTCGTAGAAAAGCTGATCAGCCCAGAAGAGTTAGCTGACTTTGATCAGGCATTTTTTGTTGGTACTGCTGCAGAGGTGACTCCTATATGATCTATCACTA
>CALCME010000123.1 GCA_937965925.1 Candidatus Absconditabacterales bacterium
TCACGGGAAGCTCCATATATCAGGGAATGACTGACCATCAAACAAGATATACTTATACGCAGTATCCAAGAAAATCGTGAAGTGATGTTTTTTTGCTAGTGCAATGAGTGATAGTATCTCTTGAGATGAAATCATCCTCCCATCTGGATTACTTGGAATATTGAGCCAAACTCAGACGGTCGTTGGATGCTCTTGTAGTTTCTTTTCCAGATTGGTGAGTCGATCTGTATCAAATGTAAACAGATCAGTCTCTACTCCATAGTCAGAACATGCTAACAGATACGGTGCATATGTTGGGTTCGGTGCAAGGATTGTTGGCGTTGCTCAATCATCACACGTATGTAGTTTGACTCGATGTGTGAGTGCATTGATCGCATGCTTACCTCCATACATCAGTCCTATATGATGCATATCAAGTCGATCATGCTCAGCATAGGTCTGTGACGCAATAGTTTCTCTCAGTTTTTTCTGAGCAACTGGAGCTGGATATTTCATACATGCGAGCGGGTCTGGTCCTGTTGAAAAAATGTCTTTGTAGTGAGGGAATTCATATCCTGGTATTCACGGACCAAGATTGATCACCTCTCCTTTTTCTATACGGGTCTTTTCTAGTATGGGAAGTCGATATTCGATCCAGTAGGGAGTGGTTGGTGGTGGAGAGAACATGATGAAGAGTGGTTATATAGTATATCGCATATAAAACTGAATGATATTTTTGATACAGAGGTTTTCATTAAACGCAATGTGTGATTGATATGTACGGCGATAGACTACGTAGTAAATACACTCAAATTTGTAATTAATTTACTATAGATGAAAAATTAAGAATTGTTTCAACTGGTAGATCCGTCTGTTTCAGAGTCTGTACATACATATATACCTCATATGTACAGATCTTTATTCTAATCAAAAGACGTTTCACATATGATTTTTTATAAATGCAACTGCTTCTTGTACGGTTCCGTTGTTTGGACAGATGAGCGTACTGTGAGATGTATATATATGCTTTCTTTTTTCATATATATCAAAAAGCTCTTCTTGAACTGATCTCCCCGTAAGAGAAGGTCTTTGTTCTGTTTCTTCAATTCATTGAGCTATCAGTCAGATATCTCTGTCTATAAATATGATATGTTCTGCTCAAGACTGGATGAGTGGTTGATTTAAGGGTTGAATAATTGTTCCCCCACCAAGTGAGAGTACCATATGTTCTCATCATGAAAGTATCTTGCCTAAGACGCTATGTTCTACTTCTCTAAAAACATCTCGTCATGATCTTTCGACCAGTGACGAGATACTCTCTCAGAGTTCTACTTCAATTGCATCATCAAGATCTTGAAAATCTATTCACAGTTGATCTGCCAACATTTTTCCAACTGTACTTTTTCAACTTCATCTCATTCATTGAATGATGATTATTTTTGATGATTTTTTCATGTAGTTAAACGTACTAAATTTGTTTATAGAACATTTTTGTGTTATTTAACTAAAATGTTGCCAATTCTAAATCAGCTGGACTAATTTTATCTGGATTTTGAATGATTCAATTTATGTATATTGGCTCTTCATATGTATTATCTTCTTTATCTACAGGAATCTTTTTTTCAATGGAGTCAGATTTCTCATCCATATCAAGATCATCTTTTCCTGTGGAATTATTAGCTTCTTCACTTTCTTCAGCACTTAACTCATTAGGTCATGTAAAGTACAATTTACTTGCTCATTCTTTCAATTCAGTAAGAATATTCATTAAAGATGATCTAGTTTTAATACCTAGTTTTTTAAACGTTTCAATTATTTCTTTTAGTAGATTTTTTTCATTTCAATGTGAGAGTGCTAGTCAAGTTGCGTTCATAGTAGTACAATAAATAATATAAAAATAAGATGTTTTGTAGTAGTTAGCTTGAAGCATTTTCATTAGGGTGGAGAAGTTATATGTATCATTCTAACTATAAATATACCTATATAAAAAGCACGAATTAGTTTATTCTGATCATTTTTCTATAGCCTGGAGCTGTATGGGATTATATCTTGATGAAGGTCATGGTTTAGTCTTTGGTGGTATATGTAGATGTTTTCGAGCGGACCTTTTGATTCCAGTTGTTTTCTTTTCTTGCTCAGTTAAATCTATTATCTCTTTTCATGTAGTTTTTTCTGGAGATGACATGATGAATATTCTGTATTATTCAATTAAAATTTTCACTCCCAATAACCCTAATGCCGTTCAGAGTACTTTCTGTATTACTCACTGATAGCGTTCTAGGGTGTGCTGGACTGTCGGGGATCAGATAACGATACTGAGTGTTCCAAACCAGATCCCTGCAGTGATGGCAATGACTGCTCCACTTAGTAGATACATCATCATCGGAGTGTCGACGGTAAAGAACTGAGCATATAGTGATAGAAGAAAGACGATGAATTTTGGATTAGTGATGTTTGTTATAAACCCATCTTTATACGAACTTCGTAAAGAACGATTGTTTTGTTGAATCTCCGCTTCTTTTATGGTATTATCATTTTCGTCAGTGTCAGTTGTTCTCCTGTCTGGTGAGAGGATATTCTCTTTTCGGAGTCAATAGGCAAGATAGATCAAATATAATGCTCATCAAATTTTTATCATCTGGAACAGGAGGACTGATTGACTAATAACGGCTCATAGTCACCCTGCTACCAGAAGACAGTAGGTGATGTTTGCCGTAGATATTCATGCAGCTGTTGCTATTCAGTGTTTTCTTCCATACATAAGAGAATTTTTTGTTACCACGACAAAGTCAGGTCATGGACTCATTGCTCAGATAATGTTGATAGAGGCAATAGCTAAGAGTGTTTGGATCATACTGGAAAGGTTCAAGATAAAGAGTGTTTTGTTTGATATATTGCTACCTATGCTATTAGGATATTGTTATGGGAAGTACATATACATATGTAAAACATATGATAAAAAAAAACTCCCCGAATCTGTTCGGAGAGTGTTGAGTGTTCTGTGATGCTATATATATTATGGTTGTAGCAAAAAGTTCTCTACCCTCCGAGGGAGATAATAAAAGTTCATAAAAAACCATGATACGTTGTGATTACTTGTTTGATTTAGTTGATTCATAACACTATATAATCTAAATATACTTTCTTTTACGTTTCTCATTTGTAAAAACAAGACGAAGTTATCATGTTAGTTGTTCTTGCCTGAAAATGGCTTCTTCTGTACTAGATCCATGAGATATGTAATCAGGTTTGATTCATACTCTGAGAGTGTCTTCCCGTGAACATAACGATAGATAACATCTAAGATGAGTTGAATGTATCATTTTCTTTTTATAAGATCTTCAAATGCCTTGGTATATGGTTCATTTAAATCTGAATTAGTGTGAATATCGTATCTTTCTAGATTTATTTGACGTTCTTCAGCTTCTTGCATAAATTCCTTATACGATTCTTCCATGCTTTTTTCTCATGATATTCACTGTGCTTCTTTCAATAACGTAAATAAGTTTTTAACAGGACTTGCATGTAATTTTTTAAGCCAGACATCATTCTTCTCTTCCTCTTTGTTTTTCTCATCATTATAGTGGATTAGTTGTGTATACAAACTGTATAGAAGCTTATCTGCAAGTTCAATTTGTGACTGTTCCGTGCAGTCAAATGTTTTTGCTACTAACTGATACATGTATTTAGGAGATAGTGATGAGTCATATCATGTAGCTGACGTGTTTACTCATCCTATATCTTTTATGATTGAGTTCAG
>CALCME010000124.1 GCA_937965925.1 Candidatus Absconditabacterales bacterium
AGAGTTATTTAGTTTCGTTTTAGACATCTCTAGAGTAATATAGACAAAATATGATAGTACAAGTATATACTCACAAAATTATATCCGTCAATACTTTTATCTAACAAACTATTCTAATGACTCATATCTCGATACCGAATACCACTACCTGACCATTCGCCTTGATCACCCAATGATGAAACACTACCTTTACCACAGGAGACCTAAAAAAACATGATCTTCTCGAGCAGATGGGACAAGACTCACTGAGTATTCTTCCATATTCTCAGATCAAAGAGAAGTGATATGCATATGTATGAGAAGACATGCCGATCTTATCGATAGAGGTAACTTCTGAGCAAACATATATAACCCAAGAACTCCTTGATCACCTTCCTGAACATGAGCTAGAAAAGCAAGAAATCATCTCTGATATGTCTGATGAGAACTATGCTCAGATCGTCGAGCAGATCATCCAAGAGATCAAGCAAGGAGAATGATGTAATTTTGTGATATCTAGACAGTTTCAAACGCAGATAACAAACATCTGACATGAGACCATGCTTACGATCTATAAGGACCTCGTAATAGCAGAACCAAACGCATATATGGTGTTTTTGTTCTTTACTGGAGAACAATATTTCATAGGTGCCAGTCCTGAAGTTCATCTCAAGGTAGAAAACTGAAAAGCAACCATGAATCCAATCTCTTGAACGCTCCCAAAGAGTAAGATACAAGAACTGGACAAATTTCTCCAAGACAAAAAAGAGATCTATGAACTGCATAAAGTACTGGACGAAGAGATGAAAATGATGGCTCGTATTTGTAGTAGTGGAGGACAGATCACAGGACCATTACTTAAAGAAATGGCTCAGCTCATCCATACAGAATATGAACTAACGGGAAGACTGACAATCGACCCGATAGATGCTCTTCGTATCTCGATGTACGCACCCACGCTGACTGGATGACCTATAGAGAATGCATGTCGTGTGATCAGTACGGTAGAGAAAACGTCTAGGAGATACTATGGGACAGCCTTGGTGAGAAGAAAAGGGAATGAAATGGATTCGTCTATTACGATACGCACAGCTGAAGTAGATCTCACAGGGCTTGCAACCGTACGTGCTGGTGCTAGTCTGGTCATAGACTCTGATCCAATGAGTGAAGCAGTTGAAACTCGGACCAAAGCGAAATGAATCTTGAATATCATCTGATGAGAAGGGAGAGATATGAGTGGAGGTAGTACAAAAACTCCCTATGCTGAGCTCCTGTGATCTTCTCATATCCAGTGACTTCTAGAAGCAAGAAATACTCATCTCTCTCAGTTTCTTTTGAATAAACAATCTCCACAACAGTTCGCAAGAGACAGTAAAGCTCTTATTATCGACAATGGGGACGATTTCATCTATGTCCTAGAGCATATGCTCCACTCATTGAATATCACCACTCAGATCAAAAAATGAACAGATCTGAACGATCTATCTCCCGGAGATGTTTCATCTATATACGATCTTGTGATTGTCTGACCATGACCATGAGATCCAAACAATATGCCAGACCTTCAAGATCGAATAAGAGCAACTATGGACACAAAAGTGCCACTGTTGTGAATCTGTCTCTGACATCAACTGATTAGTCTCGTTTGCTGATATACGATTGAAAAAAAGGAAACATCTACCCAATGAGTACATATGATGATCGATATTTTTGGTACTCCATATCTGATGGGATATTACAATAGTTTTTGAGTAAAAGATACTCCAGAGAATAGAGCAGTCTCATCACAGAAGAAGCATGCTGTTATACCTGGACAAGATGGATGCCTGGATGTGATCAAAGGGGAGTGACTGTATAGTGTCCAATTCCATCCAGAATCTGTTCTGAGTCAGTACGGATATGGATGTATACAAAGGATGTTAGAGGGGGTTGGGGTCTTGTAGTGGAGAGAACAGAGAACAGAAAAAAGAGAAATAGCAAAAGAAAGTTTACAAACAAAAGAAAGTGTCCTCTTGCAAAATTTCTCTTCGGGAGTATACTTGGCATGAAAGATACTCTTTATCTTGTAATCAAATAAGTATGAGCTGAGATTGATCGGAAAACAAGTGACGATTAGACAGTGTGGATCCATGATTTTCAAAAGGTCCAAACGAATTAGATTGACTAGAAAATGCTCACGCAGAACAAATTGCTGAGGTTACATGAAGAGAAACACCGACTAAAACGCTTGAAAGTGAACATGGTCCAACATGATGACCAACAAATCCAGCAGAATATGATATTTCTCCAGGTAAAATAAGAGAAGAAATGGCGTCTGAATATCCATTTAATCGAGATGATAACACGGTAACTGGAAAAGATTGACTTCCACATACAAAGATTTCAAGAATAAATGAGTAGAATGGTACCCAAGTAGATCAAACGATAAAAGAAACACCTATAAAACTCTTGCAAAGAATTGATTCTGATATAGAATTCAGATTATATTTTTTCAGATACTAACATTTCTTTTTACAAACAATGCAGATCAACATAAATAAAATTGAATGAAAATGAGACATAGCAATCTCTTCGAACCCGCTACCAAGATCATCTACCATTAGAAATCTTATTATGCTAGGATTATTCTTAGTAATGTCAGGTTGTGTAAGTAAGAACAAGATCAGCTCTCCTCAAAAGTGACCACCTGGAGTACAACCACTGGCAAAAAACATAAACGAATGAAAGAACAAAATATTAGATCCAGAAGTTTTTCATGAACGGATCAAGAACAATAAGCACCTCCCAGTAGAAGAACCATTTGATCAAATTCACCTCCCGGAG
>CALCME010000125.1 GCA_937965925.1 Candidatus Absconditabacterales bacterium
ATCTTTTGGGATCATACTGTTCCAACTGTAGTCAAAGTCGAAGTCCTTCTCGTATGTATCTAAGTGATGTGAGTGGATTACTGAGTTTCAAACTGTTCAATTAGAGAATAAATTTCTTCTGGATGCTCATGATGAACAAAATGAGTTCATTGAGAGAAGACATGTAGTGTGCTATCAGGGATGAGTTTCTCCATAAGCATACCGTGTCTTAGCGGTGTAGATGCATCATTTTTTCCTCGAACTAAGAGCACAGGGACTGAAACCTTTTCTAATGAGTTAGTAAGATCTTCTCAAATTGTTTTTAGAAAAATATCTTCCATCTCTCATGCTTGCTGATAGTCGTCTGATCTTACTTTTTTCTGTGCTCGTGTCAAAAGATTGGTTGCTCCAAGTGTTGTTAGTAGTCGTTTTCCTGATCTAATAATTGGATAGTACCACATTTCAACTTGTTCTTGGATACCTCAAGCTCAGATAAAAACAGTCTTCGCTTTTGTTAAGATCTCCTGAGAAAGTCATTTTATAAGGACTCTACATCAAAACGAATGTCAGATATAGAGATCTATGCGTGAAATCCCGAGTTTCTTGATTAGTACTGATGTCCATGTTGCATATGCTTGTATATCTCGTGATTCTTTTGGTCTGGTTGATCCTCACATTCATGGAAAATCTACAGCTATTCGCTGAGTAGTAGGATCAAGGTGATCAATGATCTTCTTCCATGTAGAACCACTATCACCTCGTCCATGCAGAAACAGATAGATCTTACGAGTACTATCTGTTGGATTAAACTGATCAGAGTGAGTTATTTTACACGGGAGATTGTTTACAATGAGTGTTTTTGAGTGCATACGTTTACATGATATGAATAATTCTTTTCGATCGATAGTGTATAAATATATCTGAAGGAATAGTATGATATTTTTGGCTTTCATTAGATTCAAATCAAGATGGATTATGGATTGAGATCGTTTTGATTATTCACTCATCTATCTGTATTCCCGTTACGAGAACAAGATGCCCTGTTTTCTCATATGGTATTTCTCATCATTTCTCATTAGCATATCTAATAAATGGGTGTACTGATATCATACATCGTCATCATTGTGCTACTAGATATGCAAGGAGTCTAATACTACTATACTGATATATATGTCATTTCATTCAATATACCTGCTGTATATATGTGAGAAATGGAGTATAGATCATTCATGATAGTGACGTTTCATCTTCTTTATATACTCAGTTTTTTAGTGCTTCATGAGCCAATGCTATTGTTCATACATACTTTCATTGTAATGCAAGTATCATTGCTAGACATGCCATACCGCATACCGACCAGGATCGATGTGCATACTGTTCACGTGACTCCGCTCCTGTTTCTGCTCGTAAAGGATCAGTAGACGAATTATTTTCTCTTTCAAAAAATGATTCTACTAAATCAGGAGATGCAAATTGTGAAATATATGGTATATCATGATGAATAGTGAGATTTCACAATGAATATAGCCATACATAAGCACGTACTTCATAGAAGCAATTCTTAACCTTATAGTATAGTAATCTAATCATCTTCCTTTTTCTAAGAATCTTCATAAAGATGTGAACTATTTCTTATTATTTTCCAAATAGGTAATTGTATGATCCAGAATTGTAGAAGAATGGTCTATCGATTTTTGGCTCAATGCATGATATTTCTGAGCTGTTGCAATCAGTCCTTCGACAAACTCTCATAAGTCTCGTCATGAAGCTTTTCGTAGAGGAAGTTGCATACTCCCTGGAGTAACATTTACTTCGTTTACATATAAGTTTTTGCTTTCTTTGTCATACAAAAAATCTACTCTCGGTGCACCTCATGTCATATGGCATCCTACAAAAATCTCCTTCACATATGCTTTGATACGTGCCTCAATTTCTGCTGGTATCTCAGCCGGTACTTTTACCTTTCCTTTCGTTCACTTCATCGTCCCTCCACTATCTGAGGTGTATTTTTCTTCAAATGTAAGAAATGCTTCGTTGGTCGTAGGTTCTTCTACTTCAGTAGATACAACTTCCCCATCTTTTTCCATCACACTACAGTTTAGTTCTTGCAAGTTGTGTACTCCATTTTCGATCATTACTCTTGCGTCATAGTATCATGCGACTTCAATAGCAGTTATAAGCTCTGCTTGATTCATCGCTCTACTTACTCAGATTGATGATCCAAGATTAACTGGTTTTACAAAGAGTGGATAGGTAAGTGTAGATTCAATTTCAGCAATATTAGCACTATCTTTATGATACGTAAGATATGGAACTAGTGGTAATCATAACTGAGCAAACACATTTTTCATCATCTCTTTGTCTAGACTAATTCACTCTGCGAGTGTTCATACAGATACAATAGGTAAATTGATGAGTTGAGCAAGTCCACTCACACACCCATCTTCCCCATTTTCTCCATGACAGATATTTCGAAGACAGTCTATTTGATATTCTTTCTTAGAACTCAATAGTCATCCTCCTTCAGTAGATTGGAAAAAAACTGCACCTGACTTCTTTGATACTACTGGAAGTCCAGACGGTGAGAATCACGAGAGATCTTTAAATTGTTTTAGTACTAACAGTTTCTCAGAGATAATTCGCTCTCATTCTCTCGTAATATACAACGGAATCACGTCGTGAGAGGTATGTATTTTTATTGCTTGCATGACAGCATATGCACTTGCTATAGATACATCATGTTCTGGTGTACGAGAACCAAAGATAACTCAAATACGCATATGAAAAAGAAAATAATAAAGAATTTGGACTATAAGAATATATTCAGGTGCACAAAGAGTATATCTTTTTTCTTGTTGTTATAATAAACAACTAAATTATGTCGGTTTCTTCGGGTAAGTGTCAAAAAATGATTGTATACATTTCTTACATGAGTTCATATCTGTATATGAAACTGTAGTGATATACTCATTACCTTCAACAAAAGCAGAGATACTCGTTCACTCTTTATATATGGCTAGAATTGGTATCTTTCTGACATGTTCTGCATAGCAAAGTTCCCATCAAGTTCAATGACTACGTCATGATACTTCGGCAATTAATATATCAGCTCTATCTAAATATTCTCTATATGCAGCGAAAACTGTTTCTGGTGTTGAGGCTATATTGTAAACATGTGCATTCTTATAGGTATGAGTTACATGTTCAGAAAGTACTCTTCATCTCGTTTTGAGGAATTCGACTATATCTGTGTAAAACTCTGATCAATTCTGATCTCACATGATTGATCACGCAAAATATATATTCATTGGGGGTTCAAAGTAGATTAAAATAAACTTACTCTTCTACAAGAGTGATATCTGCACCTAGAGCATTAAATTCTTCTACAAAGTTTGGAAATCTACGAAAAAGGGGAGTTATAGCATTTAACGTACTGGTTCATTCTGCAGCAAGACATGCCATAAGCATTCAATAACTAGACTGAATAATATCTCCGCAGAGCATGTTTGCTGGTTTTCGATCGGTAGGTCAGAAGGTAATAATTCTATGAGGATCAGCCATAACCGTGCGGGCCTTCATTTTTGCTAGTTCTTGGATGAAGAAGAACTGAGAAGAGTAGTAACTATTGGTAATCATTGCACTTCATTCACAGTGCAAAGCTAACACGAGGAGAACTGGCATAATATCCATAGGAAGGAGTGGCCATGCTCACGCAGCAAGTTCCAAGATATCTCACTTGACGGTGGTTTTGATTTTAATAAGATCTTGTTTTCCTATATGAATTGTATCATTCTCTTCATCTACGCTTACATGGATTCATAATTTACTCATTGCTTGGAGTGTCAATCTCATATGGTCAACTACTGCATCAGTTATAGTGATTTCTCATCAGGTCATAACAGTTGCTGTAATAAGTCATGCGACATCCAGATGATCAGATATGACGTTTCGGCTTGTCCCAGAGAGTGTTTCAACTCAGGTAATATGTAACTTATTTGATCAAATTCACTCTATTTTTGCTCACATGCTCACAAGCATATTACACAAGTCCTGTACATGTGGTTCACATGCAGCATTTTCAACAACTGTCGTTCCTTTTGCTTTCACTGCCATAAGAATAAGATTCTCTGTGGCGGTAACAGATGGAAATCGCTGAGTAAAGGAGTTTCACTGGAGTCAATCTGGACAAGTTACTTCGTATGATCAAGCAGTATATGTGTACTCACATCACATATGAGACATATTTTCTATAAATGCATCCAATGGACGTGTTCATAATTTACATCATTGAGGCTGAGGCATAGAAACTTTTCAGAAGCGAGCGAGGAGTGGTCAGCTATACATAACTGAAGCTTTCATTTTTTTACTTAGTTCTGGATTGATTACATGTGAAGAAACTCATGATGCATCTAGTTCTATACTACTTTTTGTACTCCAAGAATACGTTCATCCTAACTCTTCAAAAATTTCAAGCATATATTTTACGTCACTCGTTTTTGGTACATTTGTTATGGTTACTTTCTCATTAGTGAGGAGAGCTGCAGGAATCAATTTTATAATACTGTTCTTGTTTGGGACGGGACGTGTAGTTCATTTTAGAGGTTTTCATCATGTTATAATGAGTTTTGACATACGATACAGAAAGGTAAACGTGACAAGTATAGCTAAACACTATATAAAAATCTAGAGATTATAACAGATATTCAAGATCAACGGTGAATCCATTCTCACTTCGTATAGAACGTAACACTGGATTTTCACGTATATACTTCATGGGTAAGAAATCTGTCCCTCATATTTCAGACTCACTTTCAAAACGTTGTAATTCTATGAGGCAGATTTCATTCGTATAATTCTCAGATAAATCGTTCTTATTCATGAGCTTTCATGGAATTTTTTTTAACCTTAAAAATTTTGTAATAAAGTTATTTCTAGATAAAGTGGGAATTTCGAATCAGTAGTTCATAGGCCAGACATAGTATCACGTTTCTTTTGGTCACTTTTCTGCACTTAACCAGATAGTATTTATTCATATGTCACGAGCAGTTTCTTTGATGCGATTCATAGCATTGCTATAAGGGACATTTTTAAGTTTGAATACATCTTTCTTAAATAGAAGTTTATCAGATACTTCGACATCTACATAAAATTCATTCTTCTTATCGTTGAGTTGAGTTTCAATATTGAATTTAAATGTATCGTATGAACTTTTTTGCACGGTAATTTCATTTTTTGAATCAGCTGGCAGTCAAACTAATCCATAAAGTTTTCAGATATCTCCTTGTACAAATTCTATCACAGACGACATGATTCTTTTATCAATTGTTATCTGTGAGGGAAAGATCATGGTCTCTGGCGATTTTATTGGGGAAGCACTTCAAAGTGTAGACGTTGCCTTTTTCATCATGTAATCATATGCTAGAGGAGATCGAATAAATTTGTCTGTCTTTTTTCCGTGTGGTGATACAAGATATGATTTTGAATGGAGTATTTTCTCCGTAGGAGATGGATCAACATTCCAATGAATTTCTAAAAATCAACTCTCAGAGATACTAACAGTCTCTATTTCTGTGACAGCTCAAAACATACGATTTAATGTAGCAACGATTTCATTTTTTTTAGCTAATGAAAGATCTCTAAAATCTTGTAATCTGTGTGTCTTTGTGTCTATAAGCTTTTTTGCCAGAAGGAGATGAGTTTGATAACGATCATCTAGATGTCAATATGCTGCCCATGTTCCTTTTTCTTCAAAAATCGTGCTAGGTACTACCGTATCAATTTTGGTATAGGTACGTCCATTTGGAAAATGAGAGATGATTCCTCATTGTTGTTTAAATGATTTTTCAAACTCAGCTGGGGCCTCATTACAGATACTGTTCAACCAACTTTTCTCATAAGCACAATATCAGTTATCCAGCAAAAATCTGATTGCCTCATTTGATAATCAAAATTCTTTTCAAAGCTTACTTCTCGCTTTTATTTCTGGTTGTGATAGTTCAAATAATGTTCATGGGAGTTTATGCATTTCATCTATCACATACATGAGAAGTTCTTCTCTAGTTAGATCTTTCCTTCATTTTCACTCTATAGTGAGAAAAGAATCAAAGAGACCTTCATTCTCTATTATTTTGTTCCATTGAATTTGATTTTGATCTGATGTAGCTCGATTTTTAATTTTTTCGACTTTTTTATCCATTGGCAGTTCTGAATTTTCAATATATTTATCTCTACTTTTTGGGAGTTCTTCCCGATTAGTTCTACGTAAATATAACTCGTCCTTCCCAATATTTTGTTTGTTTATTATGTCTTTTTCAATAATCTTACGATACGATGTAACTATTGCTTCAAGTTCATGCTTTGGCGTTTTCATAATATCTATATAAACTTTATCATAATTTGATCCTCATCGTTCTCAATTTCAAATATCAATAAGATAAAATCTATCGGCTTTATCTCAGTGAACTTTACCCATGAAAATATTAGGAGATGCGTACTCTTGTAGATCTTCAAGTCAGTAGTTTTCAAGACTATATTTGTTTTTCAGATTCAACTTTTTTGAATCATTATGTCAAATATCAATTCTAACTTGGATTCATGTATTATTTTTGTCTGTTCTGTCAAGAACTGGGACATCATGTATGTGTGAAAAGTGTCTTATAAGTAACTGGAGATCAAAGATTCACTTTTGTAATCTTTTAAATTCTTTTAAATTTTCTTGAGTATATTTTACATTATTTTCTGGAGAAATCTCATTTCCTATTACTTCTTGCTGAATTAGAAGTACTCTATTACTTGCTTGTCATTTATTTGTCTTTTTTGATGCTCTTTGATTTATCTCTGTCCATATTGAATATGATTTTGGTAGTATTCATGGAATAATTTTATTATATATATCGTTCATATACGATCTATATTTATAAGATCATATTGAAGCAATTTGTTTTTTATTTGTCACTTTTACAAGATATCAAGAATCTTCATTTTTCTGATTTGGTAGCTTATATGCAGCTGATTCAGACCCTCTTCATAGAAAATTCTTTCCCCCATTCTTATGTAATGCGAATCTATTTCAGAATATTGAGTACTCATTTTGTTTATCACTTATTGAGTATTTATATATAGGTTTTTGAATAAATGATCATGTTGAACTATCATATTTAAGATACATTTCACCAGTATCAAATCTTTCATATTTCTTATTGAATTCGTCTTTCGATTCGTCATTATTCTTTGCTTCTTTTTTACCTAAGAGCTTATCATATTGTATATCAACAATTCAAAAGTCGATAATTGATAGTTCAAATTTTCACTTGATTTTGTTTCGAAAGATAAGGACGTTTCACGCATTATAATCTTGATGTGTTAGTCATTTTGCTCTCATCTTTACTTCAAATATTTTTAGTTGTTCTTTTAATTCTCTTTTTTCTAAAGCGATTCTAGCGGGGGCTAATCAGAGTAAGGGTCATAGGTAATCAATGTTTGCATCAATACTTTCTTCTTTAGTCTTTTTTGTAAGTGAATGAAACGTTTCATACAAAGAACTTCATGGTATTTCTGTGATAAGTTCTTTATTTTTAAACTTCCTCATAAGAAATTTCTTTATTGCATCATCTGTCATATTCATTGTTTCAATTCATTGAAGATCCTCTCTAAAATATGAGAGCAGATTTGTATGCAAGAGTGTTTTTCAAGGTGACTTATCCATGATAATAAAATCATCACTCATAGTGGGTTTATCAATTTTTGGAACAAAAATACGATCTAATTTACTTCGATTATTAGTTTTTAAATCAAAAAGAGTTTCGTGAAAGTAATTTTGATATACTCATTCCTTTCATAATACTTTGTCATAAAATGAAAATTTACAAACTTTTCATTTTCATATATCTAAAACTATTCAATTGTTTCCAACTCATAGAAATGAAAAGTTCTTATATCACAAAGCAATCACTTTCATAATTGAATCTGCGTATTGTACCATAATTGGATATTCATTGAATATTTCTCTAATTCATATAATGGTATCTGGAATTTTTTCCATGATTGACTCCAATTTTGATGGTACTCATAGAATTTTTGGCAAATGCGGATTCATCAGTTGCCGCAGCACAGTAGTCTCACTTGGATTAAGTCCCCAACCAAACTCTTTACTTTTTTCTGTTACTATGAGAATAAGCGAATCGTAAGTGTATCATTCTCTCAAGGTCTCTTTAATATAGGAAATAAGATGTCAAATATTTGTATCTGTTATTTTAATGAATTCTCATTCCTCACTACTTATAGTAGATTTGTCTCTCTGTATTTTTAAGAGATCATAGATGAAATCTTTTATATTTCTCTCCATTTTATATTCTTCAAGTCTCCTCATACTTGAACTTCAGTCGTTTAGGTCAAATTTTCATAGAATAGCAATGTTAACTTTCTCTTTCAGTTTATTTCTTGCTTCGGGTATCTGCATAAGTTCTCATAATGGATCTACTGAATTTTGTACATCTATATTGTATTCTTTAAGAAGAGTTATAAATGATTCAGGTGTTTTCATTATTAATCTTTTATCTCATATTATTATTTTGAATTGATTGTCTCTATCTCGTTCAAATCATAATCTTGATCGAGTATACGCACCGTTATTTTCACTATTATTTTCCATTTGACCATATATTGCAGAACATCATATTTTTTTTGCATTTTCAACTTGAGTATTAAATATTTCAAGACCCTTTCATCCTCTCATCTTAATTGGAATGAATAATTTTTCGTTAAAAATAATTTTACTCTTATTATTAACATATAAACTATACTTAACAACACTTCAATCAGATCCTTCTATTGATACCGTAAATACATCATATCCATTTATTTTTGAATATTCTATCTGTGCTTTTTCATACTCAGAACTATTTTCAAACACTCATTGAGCCCTTAATCAAAAAATATCATCTCTCGTAAGGTTGTTTCTGGCAAGTGCTTGTTGGCACTCAGGT
>CALCME010000126.1 GCA_937965925.1 Candidatus Absconditabacterales bacterium
AGCAATTTTTTCTTACGAGAGACATCTCATCCGTAACATTTTGCAATTACATCTTTTCTCATAGCTGAGATCGTTTCACGAGCAATTATTTTTGTTCATACTCATGCTTGGATTGGAATCGTAAACATATGTTTTGGTATCAGCTCTTTTAGCTTCTTCACGAGCTCACCTCAGACTGATTGAGCCTTATCTTTATGAGCTACCAGTGAGAATGCTTCAACTCTTTCGTGATTGATCATGACATCTAGTCTTAGAAGATCGTCTTTGCTATATTTTTTGAACTCATAGTTCATCGTAGCATATCATTTCGTTGACGACTTAAGTCTATCATAAAAGTCGACAACAATCTCACCCATTGGCAACAAGTATTTCCAGACAACTCTCTTCTCGTCAAGGTATTCCATTCATATCATCTGTCATCTATAGTCTTGTGCAAGTTTCATAATATTCCCGCTATACTCCTCAGGTCAAACAATCTCAACCTCCACGATAGGTTCTCGAATCTCATCGATCATTCATTGTTCTGGAAGCTGACCTCATGATTTAATCACAAGCCATGGCTTCATTTCTTTCTCTCGTGCACCATGTTCATCTGGCTGATATACTCATTCTCCAGAGAGAAGTTTTGCAGGTATTTCAGCATTACATGGAAGAGTTTCCCATAGTCATGTCTCTATCAGGTCTTTGATATTTGCAAGACTCATAATCTTTTCATGCTTGAGATATTTACTCTTCACGAGATAGGTCACCGTAGGTGTTGTAAAAATTGTCTCCATCCCATACTCTCTCCAGAGACGCTCCTTCACAATATCCATATGTAACATCCCCAAGAATCCACAACGAAATCCATGTCCCATCGCAAGACTGTGTTCATAATCCACACTAATCGCACTATCATTCAAAGACAATTTCTCAAATCCCATTTTCAGCTTATCGTACTCATCAGTATCTATCGGATAGACTCATGCGAAAACAAATGGTTTCACCATCTCAAATCAAGGCAGGATATACTGCTTCAATTCATCTTTGCTCTTTGGTCTTCCACTCTCACTTTTTATCTTCACGATGGTATCTCAGATCTTAGCATCTCTTACACTTTTCTGTCAGGTGACAATATATCATATCTGACCAACTCACAACGTCTGAGTCTTTACATAACTAGGAGAAAAATATCAGACCTCTGACAGAGATATTGCAAGTTCTGAATGAACTAGTTGTACCATATCTTTTGAACTAAACTCTCCATCAGTTACTTTCACATACGCCACCACTCACTTATATGGATCAAATACACTATCAAAAATCAATGCACGAGAAACATTCTCAGTGATACTATCTTCGAGTATTCATACAGGAGCTGAAATTCTTTCAATCACAGCATCTAAGACAAGATCAACATTTTCTCACGTCTTTGCAGAGATAGCAATGATCTCAGATGGATCAATACCAATAGTTGCCTCTAATTCTTTTGTTACTCTCGGGACATCAGCAGCAGGTAGATCAACCTTGTTTAGTACTGGTATAATAGTTAGATCATTTTCTAATGCCATGTACAACACACTCAATGTCTGAGCTTGGATACCTTGAGATGCGTCTACCAACAAGATAACTCACTCTACAGCTGACAAAGATCTTGACACCTCATACTGAAAGTCGACATGTCATGGTGTATCAATAAGATTAAACTCGACATCTTTTCGAGCCATCCTCACTGGTGTCATCTTTATGGTAATACCGCGCTCCTGTTCCAAATCCATCGTATCGAGCATCTGAGAATTTTCTAGTTTTCTTACACTGGCAGTCATCTCTAACATACGATCAGCAAGCGTCGATTTACCATGATCAATATGAGCAATAATACAAAAATTTCTAATATTCATAGAGGAAAAATTAATGAGAATCTAAATATTTTTCTACCAGTTCTTTTACTTCAAAAAAATCTGTCTCCACTATCTCATCAGCAATTTTTCATAGTCATCATCTAGGAGAAATAGCTATCGTATAATTTGCAAGTCAGAACAATCAGATATCTGCTCTAGAGTCTCAAATAGCAAGAACAATATCATCATTTACAATTTCTAAATCGTTCATGAGTTTTTTACATTTTTCAACTTTAAATCCATCTCATCAAATCAACTCCTGAGTAGTTCACTTAAATATTCAATTTTGTTGTATAGATCATGGACAAAGAAGATAATCATAAACAAGTATATCACTGTACGTCTGTATAACAATATCTACATTTCAAGAACAGACAACAATAATTACTCAGATATCACGAAGATAAGAAAAAAAAGCTTCAACTCCTGGACGCAGACAATCAGAAGAAATCAATTTATCTTGAAGTATTGAGATATCAATTCATATTAGTAAATTAATCCTTTGAACAAGTCACTCAATTCACTGAAGTTTTCACACTTGAAATGCGTTATCAAGATTTTCACTTTCTTGCATTTTTCAGACTATTCAACACACATACGACAACATATCAAATTTCGTAAGCGTTTGATCAAAATCAATTAACGCAAGTATTTTTCTCATCAAACATATCTTAAATAAAAACTACATATCAATTTCAACCACTTTCAACCTACTCGTATACCCACTCAGTATCGTTATTTTTCTCCTTGGTAGATCAAAGTATTCTGCTAGGTCATTGATAAGAGCCTTATTTGCTTGTCCATCTACAGGCTTAGCATGGACTTTCACCATATAAATATCTTGTCAGGTCAACAGATCTTGAACGATGGAGATCTGTTTTTTCTTTGCTCACGGAGTGATTTTTACCTGTATTTTCATAGACAGAGACTACGTAAAACTTGATCATACCATGTTGTGTTGAAGGTCAATGAGAAACTCTCTCTAATTGACGACAATGCGAACAAGATCGTTTTTGGGTTCAGATGTCATCTCCACGTGAAGGGTATTTTCTGACGGTCAAGCTAACATTTGCATCTCAGTTCACAAGAGAGAAGACAATAAGGCAAAATCTATATCTGCAACAAGAAATGTAGCTCATGGATATTCCTTACGGACATTATTCACTCATGAAGGTGAATCATCGAGTGCCATAAACTCTACTTGGGTAACACCATTTGTAGAATCTTTCTTCGCTCACACGAGAGGAAAGGTATTCGTCGTTCCGTCTCACAAGGGAATATCACTACTCCACATAATCTCACGTTCAGATACAGAACTTTCCACATCTGCATCAGAAAATAGTTCTGCTTTAAAATAGCCATCGAGTGCTGGTTGCATTTTATACAAGACATCATAGAGCTTCTCATTCTCTATCGTCAAACGTCATCCCATTCCCAAGACACTTGGTATTAAGTCTAAGGAAAGCTCTCCTCAAAGACTTTCAAAAATCGTACTGTAATCGTCAGGATTTAGTAAAGAAAGACTTTCTCATACGTACTGCTGAGCAAAGACCGGAAGAAATGTTTCTAGCAATGTCTTTGGGATACTCAACAACTCAAACAGATCATGTGTTGCTATATGCACTGGAGATCATTCAGATCACGATCTTGCCTGCCATGTTCCTCCAAATTTTGGAACAACTCAGCTACTAAACAACATAGTCGCTTGTCAAGAAGGCATTTCAGTTCAAATTTTAAATGCTCACGTTGTTCCTTTGAGTTGTTGAGAGAATTGTCATGCAAGTCATGGTAACTGTAAAGTAGTTGGACGGGAAACAAATACAAAATTACTTTCATCAGAAATGACTGATCAAGTCTGTCTCATAAGGTCGTTAGATGTAAGGCCATCAAATTGGATTGATGAAATCTGATCTTTCTGTCAATAGACCTGAATATTCTCAGTAAGTGAAGTAGATGCATACGACTCATCTCATCCCACAAGTCACAGCACTGCTAACTGTTGAAGATCAACCTGATCTCATTTCACTAGAAGAAGTGTTTCACCAGCAGTTTCACTATCTTTTTGTCGAATGAGCAACTCATCAATCTTTTGAAACTCTTCAACCACAGGAGTTCCATCTCCGTACTGTTGCGTAAGAATACTCAAGACTCACTCATCTACAGTGATATGTAAGAGCTGATCGTATCCATCAGGAGCAATAGAAAAAAGTTCTGGTAGTCATGAGACTGGTCATCAATCTCCAGATGAACATCAAAAAAGAAACACTACGGTACACAAAAGAAAAAGGTTACTCCACTTCTTTATCGACATGATTATGCACAATTTCATTTTAAAAAACACGAGAGGTATTCAACTTCAGTTTC
>CALCME010000127.1 GCA_937965925.1 Candidatus Absconditabacterales bacterium
TTTTATCTTTCACTTCAGCTCCTTTGCTTTCTCTATATCACGATTCTTTCCTGCCTCTTTCTGCTCATGCTTAAGATCATCAAGTTTTTTCTGTAGTTCTCTTCTTTGTTCGTCTAGCACGAGAATATTATCAGTATGGTCTGCTACGTGCTTTCACTGCGCTGCCTTCTTATAGAGATCTGGATTATCACGGATCGCATGAATATCTAACATGTTCTTCTTGTATAAGGGTAAAAAAAAACTCCACAAACTATCTGTATCGAATAGATGTATGGAGATAATAGTATCACAAAATTCCACACACTTTTATGTGCTCGAGGATATGGAAAGATATGATACTATATACATTAATATTAAGAGAAGTAAGTGGTTACATTTTCATAGTATTTATTTTTTTACTCATTTCAAGAATCAGTCTCATCTTCGCTTTTTTCTTCTTTTGCAACTATCTCTATATCTATATGTCCCATAACTCCGTTAGTATCAACATTGTTTACTGTTATACGAATTTTAGGTGTTGGATAGTCTTCATCTTCTTCATGGTCATCTGTACGCAGTCAGACGGTCATAGACTCTCACTGATTAGGAAATCTACCTAGATGATCAGTTACCAGATATGAGAGCGTCTCACCACCAAGATCTTTTATATAGTTCTCGTCAACTTCAAGTTCAAGACGCTCTATAACATCTTCTACAAGCACATATGAGTCTACATGTCGTGTCTTCCCATCGAACTCTATCTGTTCTAGCTCCTCGTCTGTCTCATCTCTAATCTCACCAAACACTTCTTCTACGATATCCTCTAGGGTAACCAATCATGCAACACCTCCATACTCGTCGATAACGACAGAGAGTAATTTATGTTCACGCTGAAATGTTCAGAGCAGCTTGTTAATTGGTTGTGTAAGAGGAACTTTAATAACATCTTCTAGGTCGAACGATGATAGTTTTTCGTTTTCTTTTCACTGTGTGCTATATGTATAGAGCTCTTTTAAGTTTACAACACTCACGATACTATCAAGCGTCCCCTCATAGACGGGAATACGCGTATGTGAATAGTCCATAATCTTATCCATAGCTTCTTTAACAGTCATCTCTCTATCAAATGCTTCAATACGAATCCTTGGTGTCATAATCTCTTCTACGGTAGTAGTATCTAGATCGAGTACTTGCTTTATCTTTGTGTATTCATCTTTGTCGATAGCTCATTGTTTCTGACTCATCTCTATCATTGCTTCTACTTCTTCATCACTTATACGACGCGCAACATCATCGTCTTTAGGGCTTACTGCAACTGTCACAGCATAGACACACGCAACAATTGGAGTAAACAAGAACATGAGAAACTTGTAGAAAGGAGAGATGACAAGAGAGATAGGTCATGCGTAACGACTAGCAAATGTTTTAGGCAGTACTTCACCAAACAAAAGTATAAGAATAGTAATCAGCAAACTTACTCATCACACAATATATGATTCTTTGATAGTTCATCATGCCTTCTCAGCAATTCATATACTGATCATCGTTGCCAATGAGGCAGTTAGCGTATTTATAAGATTATTTCCGATCAATATTGTAATCAATAACTTTTCTGTTTTTCCTTTTATCTCTTTAAGAACCTGTGCATTCTTTTTACGTTGTTTGACATATGATTCAATAGTATGATCTGCAAGAGACATAAATGCAATCTCACTTCATGAGAAGAAAGCTGACAGTCAAAAAAGCACAACAAACAAAAGAATAAGTAACGAAGGATCCATGGAAGTATAGAGTGTAAAATAAAGAAAAAACTATAGTCAAGAAACAAGCTTATCCACAAACAAGATTCAATCAAGATGATCTATCTCATGTTGGACAACTTTTGCATTAAATCATGTCAACGTTCTCTTATGAGCACGTCACGAAACATCCTTATAGGTGAACGTAATCTCGTCTGGTCTTGAAACATCACCATACACTCATGGAAGGGAAAGACATCACTCTTCATGAATAGATCTCTCATCGCTCGCAAATATGATAGATGGATTAATAATAATATATGACTCTAGAAGTTCGTGATTGTCATCTAAAGTAGAGACCACAGCTATTCTTTTTTGCACTCAAACTTGTGGTCATGCAAGTCAAATTCCATCATATTCGACGACTAACTTTAGAAGATCTTCACCTAAAGCAGCTAATGATTGATCAAACACATCTATATCATCTGCTCTCTCTCTCAGTATGGGATGTGTTGTTCCCATAAGAAGTGGATACGTATCTGTTATGTTCATGTGGCTATGAGGTATACATTATAAGCAACTAAAAGATATTTTTATTGTAGGAAAGATTCTTTATGTTGCAATTGAAAAAAAAAATACTACATTCTGCCATGTTGTTTCCGAAATCTGTTGATTAGAGAAACACAATTACCTATAATATAAATTATGGAGAGGTGGCAGAGTGGTCGAATGCGACTGTCTTGAAAACAGTTGTTCCTTCACGGGGACCGTGGGTTCGAATCCCACCCTCTCCGATTTGTTTACAAAAATAGTAATGTATACGTTTAAACGTAAAATTAAATATAGAACACAACTAATTATATCGATCGCAAGCTTTTTTGGTTTGTGATTTTTGTTTATGGCGCCATGATTTCTTTCGGCAAATGTACAATCCCTCCAATATAAAGAGGTGATAGCATCATGAGTACGCGAAACAAAAAAAGTTCACTCATGAATTATAGATATGTCTAATGAGTTGAGTGTAAAACATGATTTCAACAACATCACATATATAATACAAGAAGATGATACACTTAAAAGCATCTCAGATAAGTTTAATGTAAGCGTCGAAAACATTAAAGAGAAGAACCAACTATCATGAGATAAAGATCTTAAAACATGATCGCCAATATTCTTAAGTAAAGACAACGGATTCCTCTATGAAGTTAAAGAACGCTGAACAATTCGTGACTTTGCAAAAAAGTACGATCTATGACTTACATGATTGATGGCAATAAATTTCGTCTCAAATGTTGATTTAATGTTTGAAAAGGACGATCAAATAATGTTGCCTCTGTCAGTAGATGATGCGATAAACAAAAAAATGCTATGATGAGAAGAAGCTGTTGATATGTGACTCCTTACAATGGATGATGCTATCAAAAAATGATTTGTCGCTAGACCTGAACCAGTGATCACATCTACATGAAATCCAACATATACTCCAACCTCAAGAAACACATGATGACAAGTCGCATGACGTTCATCAGCACCAACACAACGCTCGACTGCAACATATGCATGATGACATATTGTCAAACAGTACTATCTCAGACTTCCATATAATGGACGATGAATGGGACACTGTACACAATACGCAGCGGCTAGATTCTTCCCGAACAATGGAGTATGATACAAGCATCGACGTGGGAACGCAAGACAGCGGTTAGGTAACGCTCGTGCTGCATGATATCCTATCGGATACACACCAAGAGTATGAGCTATAGCCCAGCTCTATATTCCTCCATGATCTTACTGGTACTACTATGGTCATGTATGATATATCGAAGCAGTTGACTGGAATGCAAGAAAGGTACTTGTCTCTGATATGAACTATAGATGATTGTATATAGTAACGCGACGTTGGGTTTCATTTGATTGAGTTGTTTGATATATCTATCATAAATAATCCCTAGATATATATTAGAGTTAACAACCTATAAATAATTTTTCCTTTAGATAACATAACAAAAATCATACATGGCTCATACAAGTTCATACGCTTTCTGATGAGATTGAAAGAATAACCACAAAGCAAATAAAAAAAGAGTAGCGTCAACAAACAGTAAAGCAAAAGGTCGTCCTCTTTTTCGCATTCTCAAGTGATTTCTTCTTCTCTGACTTCTTGCATGACTTATTGTTGCCATAGTTCTCTGACGTTGGTTTCATATCAATATCATGAAGGAGCTACCAGATATTAACACATTCTGGGATAAGGTAGCTTTCTCTGAGGCAAATATTATTACAGATAGAAACGATAATGAACTCTATAAGTTCTTCGCTGAGAATAGAAACTATGTTCCGTATGAGGAAATTTCGCCGTATATGATAGATGCTATCGTTGCGATAGAAGACAAATCTTTCTGGACAAATAGTTGAATAGACTACAAATGAATCTTGAGAGCTGTTGTTAATGAACTACCATGAAGCACTGCAAGATCATGATGATCAACACTTACACAACAGCTAATAAAAAATGTTCTTTTAACGAACGAGAAAACATATAAGAGAAAAATTAAAGAGATTATTCTCGCTGTAAAACTAAATAACTTTCTGAAGAAAGAGATGAGCAAGAGTTTTCCTGATCTCTGATCAAAAGAAGTTGATGTAAAAGTAAAAGAAGCTATTATAGAACTCTATCTAAACTATGTCTTCTTATGAAATAATGCTCATGGAGTTGAAGTAGCTTCACAAACTTATTTTTCTTCATCAGCTGCACAGTTAAATCCACTTCAATCATCTATAATTGCATCTCTTCCTCAAGCTCCATGAAAATATAACCCACTGTGAAGCGATGAAAACTACACTATACTGATGGGGGATGTGAGTATAGAAAGTGGTATACTATGAACATGAGATTCATTATCATGATTTAGTGCAGGTGTTCGTCAGTATTTTACAGAGATAGTAGATAGTAGTGTCTTTGAATGAATGTCTGCTTCTGCAGCACTAACTGAAATAGATGCCCAGATGAAGTGATCAACAACTATAGAATGAAAACCATATACTGTAAACTACACACATTGAAGAAAAGATGCTGTACTTGCCAGAATGCTTGAAGATTGATATATTAATAAAGAAGAGTTTACTCAATCAGTTATAGATGGAATTGACTATCAATTTGAGTGAAGAGACGCAATATTTA
>CALCME010000128.1 GCA_937965925.1 Candidatus Absconditabacterales bacterium
AAGATAAAAGAGAGAAGATAAAAGAGAGAAGATAAAAGAGAGAAGATAAAAGAGAGAAGATAAAAGAGAAAAGATAAAAGAGAAAAGATAAAAGAGAAAAGAGAAAAGAGAAAAGATAAAAGAGAGAAGATAAAAGAGAGAAGATAAAAGAGAAAAGAGAGAAGAGAGAAGATAAAAGATAAATATATCTGCTAGAAGAAAAGAAATGTGGGATATGATCCATGAAATTTTTCAGACACAAATACTCTTTATATATAAGAAAGATATGTCATATATATCAGAATTAGAAAAAGTTGAAGATGTGTATGTTGATTTACATACGCATCAGAAACATACTCGATGTAGTGGATGTGGAAATTATGGAATACTGAATGCAGTCATGAGATCAATTGCTCTCGAGTGATATAAACCTCATGAAGTAATTATTGCGAACGATGTGTGATGTAGTGGGAATATGTCAGACAAAATCATGACAAATACAATTCATGGTCTCCATGGAAGAGTGAATGCTTTAGCTTCTGGAATACATTGTGCTGTTCCAAACGTCCCAATCATAGCCTTTGCATGAGACGGAGCAACACTTAGTGAGTGAATAAATCATCTCATACATACGGCGAGGAACAACTATAACTTTACCTTTCTTCTTCATAATAATCAGAATTACTGATTGACGACAGGTCAGGCTTCTTCTACGACACCAAGATGAACAAACATGAAGGCTACAGCAGGTGAAGTAACATCACAACCACTGATTCCTGCTCATATTGTCTTGAGTGCGTGAGGGACATTTTTTGCAAGATGATATAGCTGAAATGTAGAGCAACTGACGAAATTAATTCGTGCTGCTATGAATCATCCATGATATGCATGTATCGAAATACTTCAGCTGTGTCCAACGTATAACAAAGCAACTCCAGTTGATCGATATGAAAAACGTGTCTATGATGTTTCTGAAAGAGCTGACTATGATAAGACAGACAAATATCAAGCTATGAAAGTAGTAGAAGACACTGATCATATTGCTACATGAATACTGTATACGAACACGCAAGAGAAAGACTTTATGTCACTTCAAGCTCATAGAAATGATATTGCGACTCAACCAGTAGATGAAGTTGTTCAATGTGATGTTACAGAACTTTTAGCATCATTTATTGTATAAATTCAAGCTTGTCGAATCATATCGTATCAGGTACGCTCTTTTCTAAATATATTTATCAGAAAAAAGATAAATCGTCTCATTTTATGGGGCGATTTTTTGCTTTTTTTTGGGTGTCTGTGTATACTTGAGGTAATGAGATGAGATTGATTTTATCCAGTAATACACATAAAGACATATGGAATCAGTTTTTTCAGCACTAAATGAATTTAACCCAATTACACTCTCTCAACTTAACGCTCAAGCATCACTTATGGCGAGAGTTGAATCAAAGTATTTGATTCATGAAAAGGATATAGGAGCTCTTTTGAAAGATCTAAAAGAGAATTTCTTTGTTTTAGAAATCGATTGACATAATCTTTTTTCATATGACAATGTGTATATGGATACGAAAGAATATGACTGCTATCATGATCATCATCAAAAGAAATATTCAAGAATAAAAATGAGAACAAGACACTATCTAGAAAGTGGACTTACCTATTTTGAGTTTAAATATAAAGAATGATCTGTGTTACATAAATACAGATACGACATTCAGAAACATCAGCATGGACATATGGATGCGGCATCATATGAGTTTGTAAACGATATTTATTCTTCTTTTTACAATAAACCGTTTGAGAAGTTGGTTTTTCCATCTGTCAAAACAAGTTATCAAAGGTGTACGTTTTGCAGTAAAACGAGTGCAGAAAAAATCACTATTGATTTTAATCTTGCATTTCATCAAATGAGATGAGAACAAGAAACATACCACGTCCCAAATCTTGTTATCGTAGAGTACAAATCAGAAACGAAAAAATCAACAACGTCACAGTTGATCGAAGATCATAGCGTTATTCCTGTTAGTTCATGTACGAAGTATTGTTTGTGAAATTATTTCTTGTGAAATGTCAAAGAGCGAGATCGTTTTCAACCTACGATTAATAAAGTAAAATCAATCATGTATGGGGCTGTTGGGGTTGAAAAATGATCAAAAAAATGAATAACACAGACTGATAAATTAAAAACAAAACAACTCAAAAAAATGTTAACTCACGCATAAGATTAGAGAGGAAGACATCTTTATTACCTTATCATGGAATATATGGGAGAGTTTGATATTCGAATGCTGTTGGCAGGAATATGACTCCTACTTTTTTGAATGGAGATATTTGAAGAGTGAATAAAGGCACTTGCTGGAAAGAAGATGAAAGTATATTTAGAGAAATCAACGAGATGAGCATGGAGATCTCTTACAACTGGAACATTTGTAACAGCGTTACTCCAAAGTAGCAGTCTCGTGACGTTACTCCTTTTGGGGTTCTTATGAGCGGGTCTTATGAACTTGCAAAATGCTATCTGAGTAATCGTATGAGCAAATGTATGAACCACTGTGAGTTCTTTGCTTGTTTCCATCTTATGATTTTGAGAGTTTAAGATATCAGCGTTTGCCTATCCAATTATCGCGATTGGGTGAATGCTTCTTGTGTTCTGATGAAAAAGAGAAAAACTAGTTCGACGAGGAAAGCTTCTCGTGTGATTCGGGTTACTCTTCATCTGAATCTCTTTGATGAAGGAAAGTGTCGATGCAATTAAAGCAAGTTTTGACCTAGAAGCATATAAAGATATGTCACTCTGGTGATTCTGATTACTTGGTACTGTAGTAACAGTTATTATCCAGTCGAGTAGTGCCATGAGTGTGATGACGTTTGCAGCATTATGATCATGAATTATTACCTTTCCAGCATCTATCGCGATTGTGATGTGATCGAATATTGGAACAACGCTTACCTGAGTGATTGCATCATTTGGTGGAGCTATCTCCAAGAGGCAACTGTCTTTGTTTCAAGTGATATTTAATGTGTTTTCTGCGGTAGTTTGAATACTCCTTTTTTGGCAACTGATTAAGTTGACGTGATTGATCGTCGATATCGATGCAAATCCTGTGTTTGCAAATGCCGTATTGAACACGATTTTTAATGCGGTAACAGCGTTGATGGTTGCACCATTCTTGGTGCAGTCTACTGCGTGGATTAGAAAACTTATTCCTGATGCAGAATCAACTGAAATTCCGCTTCAGATAGATGATCTAGATCCTACGCAAGCGACGGAAATTGATATGGATACGTATATATCAGCGGTATGAAGCGATATATCAGCACTTCAAGAGAAAGTACTTACCTATATGAAAGCTCCGTTTGAAGAGTGATTTAAAGAGAAAAAACACGCTGACCAGTATGATGAAGCTCAGCATATAGCAGATAGTATCTTAGTGTACTTCGAGAAGCTTGATGCTCCAGCTAGTAGTGAACAATGACTTCAAGATCGTGTCGTGTGATACATCAGATCACTGAAGCACATCAAGAATGTTACCAGAAATATTGTCGCTCTTCGTGGTGATGAAAGAACTGAATTTGTAGAACTGTATAAGACCCTCGAAGATGCAGTGATGTGATATACTACAGATCCAGATGCCGGAGATGCATATGTAGACATGCTCGATAAGTACTATACCAGACACCTTGGAACATTGGCTGTCTTATGAAATGCGAGTGGAGATGATGACTTGGATAGTGCTTCCCTGATCAATATGGTAAGAGAAGTAGAGGAAGCTATGAGTAGGGCAGATAGGTATGTGTCTGTGGAGTAGATGTTTTATAGTTCATTTTTTCTGAAAATCATTATGTGAGATTGATTGAATAGATTTCGTGATTTTCTGTGAGGTTTAGATAAAAACAAG
>CALCME010000129.1 GCA_937965925.1 Candidatus Absconditabacterales bacterium
ATTCATGAGCACTCCCATTCCATAAGCAATACAACCTCATATGAGATTAACAGTCAGTGAAAATATAGACAATAGTGTTGCTTTGTACTTTCTATTCTTAAGTGTCTTGAGAAGGTGTTTACTGATTACTCCTCTTCTAGATTGTCGATATCCTATGATACAAGAAAACGTTAGAAGAGTAACATATGGATCTCAGTTTCGTCATGCGAATATGTATCATCCTGAGATGGAAAGCATGTCAAATATCATGAATAATTTAAGAGGAAGACGTTCTAAATAGCGAATAATAGGGCTGTGTCAAATGATTCGCATAAGTAATCTTGAAATTCAGATCATCACTCATAGATATCATACACTCACTCACAGATCAATTACAAATGGTTCCCTGTAGTTTAGTTCACTCATATATACTCACGAGATAAGTGCAAAAAACAGAACGATCAGATAGGTCCCTCTTCAGTGTTGTTCTTTGAGTATTGACTGTATGTTCTTTGTTTCTTGTATTTCTGATTGTTGTAAGTTAGGATCAAGAGTAATTGCCCCAAAAAAACCTGCAATACAAAATAATATACATAGATAGAATCCCCACAAGAAAGATATCTCTGATAACATTGGTACTCATATTCGTATTGGAATGCTCAATGCTGCTATATTTCATCTAAATTTTCATCGCTTTGATCAAAATGCTTCTTTGTTTCATTCTTTAACCATCATATCATAAAAATACGCTTCACACGTACCACTATCTAGTCCTCTTCATATTCACAAAACGATACATCCTACGATAAAAAATCAAATATGAGTTCAACTTATAAATAATAGTATTCCTACAATGAAACATACCTGGGCAAGTGCTAACGTTGTTTTGTGTCATAAGGTATCTCATATATATCCACTTGGCACCTCGACAATGAACCCTGTGATCAATAATGCACTTACATATATACCTACTTGCTGAACTGAGTTTCATGCTAAACTTAAAAAATACACCGACAAAACGGGTCGGAAGTATCTTGATGTTGCAAACTTATAGATGAAGAGTTTTCGATAGTTAGACATATGTAAATTATCTATGTAATTGTTCAACTAAATATGAAGTCATATAGATAGTTCATGCAAGAACTCAATTAAGTCGATTTGATTCTTTTACGGTATAGTCTAAATTATTTCATTCAAGGTCACAGATATTTCATCATGCTTCTTCTAGGATTACTTGCAGTCAACAAGTATCTCGCTTACTCAAGCGATCATGAACTCTAAAGAATCATGATTGTTCCCCTTTAAGTATTAATCAACATGATCGCGAAACACATTGATTACTTTTACTTGTTTGAAATTCTTTTTGGGTGATCTTGTTTTTAAATAAATTTTGATCAGGGTTGACTTCGAATCGTTCTCACATAGCAGCACTTACTTTTGATGCAGATTCTGGTGGAAAATCAATTTCAGATAATTTCTGATCTATTATTATTTGACTTGCTTCATTATTTGGATTTTGATATCGAGCTCATTTTCATCTTTGAGCTGAAAAGCACTCTCACGTAGTTGGAAAGTATAAGATTCATATTTCAGGAACTCAATCGAGACAAAGTCATATAATTATACTATATTTTTCAATTCATTTGCTATAATTCTTTGTTCCATCTAAAGGATCTACAATCCATACATATCAAGAATAGTCTTCAATAACATTTTTTCACTCTTCTCATAGAAATTGACTGTCAGGTAGTAGTTTTCATAACTCTTTTCTTAGAAATAGCTCAGCTTCTTTATCTGCTCTCGTTACAGGATCGTCTTCATCAAGCTTAAATTCGATATCTAGTTTGTCTGATTTGAAGTACTTCAAATGTATATTTGCACATTCAGTAACAATTTTTCTTATTTTTTTTATCATGTGTAAAACTATAAAATATAAAAAATTAATCAACTATTTTTCAAAAGATACGAACGGCATCATTATGAAGATATCAGTTTGATGCAATGAATAAGTTATCGAGCATGTATCACGGTGATGTATAGTCAATTGGTTTTCCGTATCTATCTGTTACTTTTCATCATGCTTCTTCTAGGATGACTTGATTTCAACATATATCTCGTTTACCTCATCTAGGATTTGTAAAGAAATATATGTCAGCATTTCCAGATGCTATATCTCAGACTGTTTTTCCTATTGTTCCTCATACGAGAAGTTCATTTCATCATAGGGATTTTTGAATACTATTAAACGTCTCTCTTCTTTCTGAAAACTGACTTTTCCCAATACATCTACTTTCTGTTATCGAAGTAACATTGCTTACTGATAGTTTTTCTGGTTTTCATCATTTTTGTATCATATATGCTCAGCTTCATTTCTGTGCATAATATATAGTTTCAAAAAAAGGTAAGTATGCTACTCACAGGACTGGTATTCCTTTTCTACAAAGACTAATCATATGTGAAAATTTTCCCGATCATCATATGAAATCTTTTGTTCCATCAATGGCATCTATCATCCATACATCTCAGGAGTAGTCTATATCTTTATCATCGTGCTCTTGAGAGAGTATTTGAGCTTTCAAAATCTTATTCACTCATGCTCTTAGGAGACTATCAATCTCTATATCTGCTTGGGTGATAGGATAATAAGGATCTCCACCTGCATACGTGATATCTAACGTCTGTTGATGATATTTCATTGCTACTTTTCATGCTTCATGAAGAAGATCAATAACTTTTTTTATCATTTTTTCAAAGATCTTTGTAAAAGATAGCTAATTTAAAGAAGTTGTTTTCTTATGTTCCTCCTACGCCATATGAGCATACATACGAGTGATCGATTCAATGCAATTATTGATGCAGGATATAAGACGGTGATGATCGAAATATTCTCAAGAGCAAAGAATGCAAAGACGTATTTGAGTCAAGAAATGAATCGAGCAGGTATATGTTCATCGTAAGGAGATACATATCACTTACGAAAGGTGGGGAAGTACGTTCGAGCATCAATGCACGAGACAAGTATGACAGACAATAATGGATCTTTCGTAAGATATCGTAATCATATAGATAAGAGTGCTCATCCAAAGGAAATTTTGTCTGATGTGGTGATATATCCGATTCATTGTTTCCATCATAGCACTATTACGATCAAGCATGAGATCGCTGAAACAAGTAATACCCGTGTTCCAGCTCATCATCAATCTGTATATGCAGCAAAAAATCAAATTCATGTGAGGATTGCTCGAATTATCCAAGAAAAAATATGTGGTCTGGTCGATCAGTAGATCATATCTCTGATATACAGAACATCAGCAACAAGTGTCATTGCTACTGCTATTCATCACAAGATTTCTTTTTGGTAGAGAGAAACGAATTCAATCATGATATGAAAGCGAATAGATACATAAGTCTATATAATAGGTATTTGTTTTCTCCTCCACCTTAGCATCGCTACAAACACAAAGTTCATAAGAATAAGAGACGCTGGATAGAGAACTGTAATGAGTGATATATTACCAAGGGCAAACATCGCGATGATGAATTTTACTCCAGAGAGAAAGTAGGTAGAAAGTGTTTCTTCATATGGTTTCTCGTATCCTTTACGAAAGGTCGGATAGAAACTTCGTGCATCTATAATGGTAATGAGAATGACTGACAGAAGTGGGTCTTTGGTTATATATCGCAAAGGTATTGTGAACACAGATAAACCGAAAGCAATTTTATCAGACGTTTTTATATATCATATTCATTGATTTCTTGCTAGGTATATAATAATCATGCAGGCAATCATAGACAGGAAAATTACCCATGTTCAAGCTCATCATCAATCAGCATACGATGTACTAAATGCTATACCAGCAAGAACTGTCCATATGATCCAGCTAAACAGATGAGGTTTAGAAGTTCAGTTATAGACATCGACTATATATGCGTAGTATCAGATACCATTTATGATAACAGCTATACCTCACAAGATCTCTTTTCGATAGAGTGTTATAACATCTGACATATATGAAAGCTACATCATGTATATAAAAGAAAACACTCTCAACTAGTGAGAGTGTATTCACTTTTCGAAAAAAAGATAGAGGTTAGTGTATGTATCTTATACAACTATTCTTTTTTTAACAGTCTTCCCCTCATCACATCCCTGTTGAATCATAGAAGAACTGCTCTTTTACGATCTTTCCGTCTTTTACCTCATAGACACAGAGTTCGTGCATAGACATGGTTCCATTCGGTGTTGTTGCTTCAAATCCCATAGAAACACAAAAGTGATCTTTAGACACGAGTGGATCGTGTATATACTGTTCTGTTATTTCCATTTGTGAAAATCCTTTTTCTCGGTTTTCAACTTTTACTTTAAGTGCTTCTCTTCCTTCAACACGATTCATTGGAAGTCCATCTGGTTCGATACTTATGATGTCATCAGAATACAGTTCTGTATATGCCTTCGCATGTTCGTCATTACGACAGTAAGCGACAAGTTTTTCTGCTACTTGTTGTGTGGTAAGGGTCATGGTTGGTGTTGTAAGGTTAAAAGGTGATGGTGGTAAATTGATTGCAAATCCACCCCAACCCTCCTTTTTCAAGGAGGGAGTACGTCACTATTTCTATTAACTTCTAGATAATCTTAAACGGTTTCTCCCTTGATAAAGACGAAGAGGGATTTGTTTTAAATGTTCTACTCCTTCATTCCACTCGTATCGTAGAAGAACCACTCTCTCGTGATCTTCCCCTCTTTCACTTCATAGATCGCTATTTCTTCTTCTACTGATTCCTCTGTTTTTCCTTTATAGATACAGGTAAATCCCATAGGAACACTAATGATATTTCATGCAACGGTTGCTTCTCCGCATCGACCAGAGATATACTTCTCCATCATCTCTCCTCGTTTTGCAGATTTTGCTAGGACAGCTTCCATTCCAGTAGTTACTCCTCCATCCAGTTCAGTACTAATGATCTCTGGTGAATAGAGTTCAGCATAAGCAGTCTCATAGTCTCATTTCTTGCAGAGTTCTACAAGTCTGTCAGCTACGTGTTGAGTGGTCATATATTATTGGTATTACTAATAAAACTCTTTCACTATATCTATCAAAAATACTCTATACAACCCTTCTGAAGCATTTTGACTTGCATATATGTCAGATATATCCACAATAGGTCTAATTGATGAAGTTTTATCTTATAATTCTGTGTATATGAATACCTTTTTTCACTTAGCAACTTGAGTTTCAAAACATCAGCTTATCTCCAAAATACTAAAATCAGCGAAAGTATTTCCAAGTACGATTCTTTCCCTCGAATCGAACGATCATGATGGAATGGAACATTTTGTAGAACAACATAATGTGATCTGTGTAAGCTCAGATAAAGAATGGATGAGTGCACGTAAACTTGCTCTACCTACGATTAAATACTATCCACAATCTCTTCTTTCGTTTCGTATACCCCAAAAAGTCCAGCTTGTTACTCTCTTTGATCAGCGTATTAATACCCTTGTAGGAGAGAAGAAACGAGAGAAATGTTTTGAAAAGGTACTCTCATCTCTGGAACCTTATGGATATTTTATTTTTGATATCTATACCCCTCAAGCATTTGATCATCTTGGGAAAAAAGACTCACAGATAGAGATATCAGATCAAAAATGTTCTTTTTCTACATGGAAAGAGAAAAAATGAGTCTATGAGTGTATTGCAACCAAATTTGAAAAGGAACCTGAAACTGACTTATATACCCGTCATGATATCAAGCAATGATATCAAGCATTCTCACTCCCTCACATGAAGAAACTCCTCTCTTGATTTGATTCACTTCAGATACTCGATCACAAAGCTAGAAAACAATCAAAAAAATCAGACCATCTCGTGGTGGTTGCTCAGAAGGGATGGGAGTAAAAACTACTCTACTCCTGACTCCTTTTTTTCAGATACCTATCAAGCGTATGTATAGATCATCACAGATGCTTTTGTGTTGCTAACAGAAGGCAGTCAACAAATTCAAGTTTTGGATCTTCACGGAAGTACGTGAACGTTTTCATTATGGTATTTTCGTTTTCTATAGAAATATTGGGGAGTTTGAAAAAAAGAAGAAGTCCAGTTATAACTAACTCTCTTGAATATCAATACAACTGTTTTGATGTCATTACATAGATAACTTGAGCGATAACATCAGTGAGAATGCGCGTTTCTATCTGATTCTTTTCTATATTAGATATAATCTCTCTTGCTTTTTGACCGTCTTTACTCTCTTCATTTAGAAGAACTCTTATGACGACATTTGCATCAAGAATGTTCATGAGTTCACTTTTCTAGTTAGATAAAAAGATTACCTTTTAGTTTTATTCGTGTATTTGTCTATCGCAGCTTTCTCAGATGCGGATTGTATTATGTGATCATCTAATACAATGTTTTTCTCTGGGAAGAGATTTTCAAAATCAGTAAGTTTTGTTGCTTTCTCATGGTGTAGTATTCGTTTTCATCACTCATATTCTATAGATATTTTTGATCATGGTTGAATTCCTGCGTCTTTACGAGATTTCGCAGGGAGTGTTATCTGACCATGTTGATTGACTGTTGCGGTTGTCATATGATATCTTTTTTTAATACTAAATACATATATAATACGAATGGAATTATATATTACAAATTATTTTAGTATTATTTTAGTCTCACTTTTTCATTCATATGAATAATACTCTCTTGATTCTAATCAGTCCAGTTTCTAGACCACAAAGCTAGAAAACAAACAAAAAAAAGCAGACCATCTCGTGGTGGTTGCTCAGAAAGGATGGGAGTAGTGAAAAGGTTTTGACTTTAATGGACTTTAAAAAATAAATATATCTTATTTAGTTTTTATTTACATCCAGGTACAAACCACTATATCAAAACTATCTATCCAAGACTCTCTCGATTATTCGTCGGCGTCTTTCTCTTTTGTTTTAATCTGTCATATATAAGAACCTATGGATTGGAGTTTTGTGTTTATGATTGTGTGATTTTCATTGGCGGCGTATAGTGTAATTGCGAATGATAGTATTCAGACACTTGGGACATTCTTGGAGTCAAACAAAAAAACTGCATGGCGAAAACTTGCAACAGCAGCGAGTATTATAGCATGTGCAGTAATTATTACTAGCTGGGTGCAGTATGGATGAGATATATCCCGATGAAGATTGGCGACGAAGTGAATTGAAGTTCCGGCGTTCTTTACGATTCGACATGCTCTTGCTCCTCTTGGATTGATGCTTCTGACGAAGTTCGGTATTCCTGTGAGCACCTCACTTTTGATCTTAAGTGTGTTTGCGACGAGTAGTACGATCACCAAGATGGTAAGTAAGAGTATGCTCTGATATGCTATTGCGTTTATTGCTGCATATATACTTCGATTTGCTGTAGTGTGGGTTTATGAACACTTTAGATGAAGATATACGAGTACAACACGATACAAACGATACAAAAGTAACATAAATCGAACCTATCTTCAGTGGCTTTCTACCTGATATCTGCGATCAGTGCGACTTATGCATGATATGGCAAATATCGCTGTCTACCTCCCACGTCAGTTATCTATGTGATATTTGATCTTTACGTTGGTCTTGGTGGTATGATGACTGTTCTACATCTTCTGGAGATGAGGAGGAAAGATACAGGACGTTGTTTCGTCCAAAACATGAACTGAGTATATCAAAGCAGCAACCATAATCGATTTTGTCTATGCCTGTGTTCTTGTGTATTTCAAAGAAATGAACAGTATCCCCATGTCTACAACCTGGGTGTTTATCTGACTTCTTGCTGGGAGAGAGCTTGCGTTGACTCATTTTAAGTGACATGGTCTTGCTCTTAAGACTGTCTTCCCGATGATCTTCAAAGATTTCGCAAAAGTCCTCTTCTGACTAGTGATATCAGTTGCTCTTGCGTTGGGAGTTGGTGCAGTGAGTGGATGGTAAGGTAGCAAATATTCCTATCTAATTATATTTGTTCTTCTTCTATTACTAGCAAATTATACAGTATATCAGGTGTTCCATCTCGATCACTGTATACATGAGGTATTGCTCATGTCCTTTCTATCTCCGATTGTAAGTATTTAATTCTACAACTATACACGTGAAGAGTTCACTTTATGATTTCTATCTTTTTGTTGTCAATATCAATAATTCCTTCATCATTACAGACTACTATATAATTGTTGTTTTTATTTTCTAGTATTGAAATTAGTTCATCAGTGCTTTTTATTTTTACTATCTCGTAGGATATTTTACCTCCTACTTTTAGATTTTTGATTTCTTCGTATTTTTCATTGGATGTATCATATATGACGATTATTGTTTGAATATTTTTAGTTGAATTCATGAGAATACTCGATGATAAATTTTCTTAAGAATATGAGTAAATGAAAATATTGCAAATGAGATTTTTGCGTTTTTCGTTGAAAGTTCATATACTTAGAACAATAGATTATAATGTGACAGATCCTTTAGTTGTTTTCACTAAGAAGTATGCCATTGTGAGATCGCTTTCCTTCCGAACATCAAGATGATTTTTTCATACACCACAATTGGTAGAAAATTTTGATGAAAAAGTTTCCTTACTTGAGGAGAAAGTATGATGGAAAATAGATGATTCATATGCAATTAATTGAATTTGATTACATGATAATACAAAAGATGACGTTCTGAATCTTTCTTCATATCCTGTTTTTAATGTTCTTTTAAAAGTCTTTTGAGAAGAAAAAAAAATATGATGTCTTTGACTTATATTCTCCAAATACAGTCCAGATATTGAGAAAGAGTTTAATCTCATAAAGGAAGAAATGAAAAAAAGTACTGCTCATAGAGTACTCAAACAAGGTGTCTTCAAACTTTCTATAATAGAGCTTTGAAGAAGGGTATTAAATAATCCTGATAATTATCTTAATTGAAAAGAATTAAATATCTCAAAGTTTAAAAAAGAAAGAGAAGAAAAGCAGACTAAAAAGATGAAATTACTTCTTCAACAAGAAGACATTCAAAAAAAGATTAAAACAAGAGAAACAATGCATACAAGTGAAATAGATTCATTAAACTCAAATATATTACTTCTTAAAAGCCAAATTAGTGATGTACAATGAGAAAAGTGATCCAAAAAATTAAGTAAAAAGAAATCGTCTCAAGTAGAAAAACTTCTGTTTTCGATAAAGAAATTAGAAAGAATGATATCTGACAAAGAATTACTTTTAGAAGAAGATATTTCATTTTTGAGTAAAAAGCATTCAATTCTTGTTTCTCAATCAATAATTGCTGAAGATGATATTGTTGATCACAATAATAATATGAACAACAATGAACACATACTAGAAATTTTATGAGAACTCAAAAAAATGAATGAAATTAAACCTTATCTCTCTCAGTAATACCTATACAACGAATAACAGAGATTCATTCATGCAACGGCGAAAAATATAACAGCAGTTACGAGAAATAATGTCGAGACATTGAATCGTCAAAGAATATATCATGCTCACAAGAGATAGACTGATGTGAAAAGCCTTCAACATAAATTATACAGAGAGAGTGCACTGGAAATTACTGATGAAGGAACTTCTGAAGAGATATACATAGTCATCAAGCTTCTCACAGCTGCTATTAAATATGCGCAAACGATAAAATAGGCAAGAATAGTTCGTCGATCACCATTGGAGAGTGTATACGTAAGAATTGACATAATAAGTGTAATGAAAGCGATCAGACTTGGTATACGATTCATCTGCTTTTCGGATAACCATTTTGAGCTATATGCTCATGCTGCACCGGCAAGGTATGTCATTCACACTGCTATAGTTAGTCGAACAACATCTACAGAAAAATACTCATAAAGACTATTGATCGTTGTTTTGATTGTTCTTGTATATCCACTGGTGATTGCATAACTTACTAGTAATATGATAAGAATCGGTGAAGAGAACACCGTTGCAAATCATTGTTTTGCTGTTTTGAAAATATTTCCTGAGATTATGGAATGTTCTCATTTAATATGAGGATCATCTATAGTCCGAACAAATGCTGTTCAGACAAAGCATAAGATTCCATATATGAAGACAGGTAACAAAGGTGAAATCTTGAAGAGAAATCAAGCAACGATTGCAGCACTAAACTTAGTGAGGAGTACTTTTGATTTGTAGCTTGGGTAGATGCTTTTGAAATCTGGAGTAATGCTCTTCATAAGCCCGATATCACTTCACGATTCTAATGATGTTCATAGGGCTATAATGGTAAGTGGTATGAGGTAATATTGCCAGAGTGATACATCAATACACATTAATAAAATCCCCACCCCATTGAAGAATGTTCATCGAAGTACTGATGTTTTGTGTCAGAAGGTATCACCTATTACTCATGTTGGATACTCAAGAACAACTACCAAAAAACTATAGAACGAGATCAATCGCATTGCTTGAGATGTTTCAATATTTTTGCTTATCAGATATAGTGCTGCGATAGCTCATCGGAGATAAAATCCAACACACAGTTTAGAGATGAAGAATTTTTGGTAGTTGCTCAGTTGCATAGATTGTGAAGTTTGATAAATTGAAATAAACAGATAAAGAAAAACACGTCGAATCTGACTCAGTGATCTATACAATACAATAAACTAGTAGCGTAACTAATAATCAAAATATCCCTATTACAAAGTTATTGTTCTTTTCTTAATGACGCTGATTTGTGTTTCATTTTTGAAAGAAGTCTCTTCGTAAGTCAGATTGCTTATATTGTTGTATTTTCGGAACATATCTGACTGATCAACGATTCGTATTTAATCATTGGTTTTCCAAGAACCTTTCGATTCCA
>CALCME010000130.1 GCA_937965925.1 Candidatus Absconditabacterales bacterium
TCGTTCTGTCCAAGTCTTACTAGTCCAGAAAGGAACTTCTGTGTGAGCAGGGTTCCATCCATATACTCAGGTGGATGCTTACATATATCACAATTCCCACACTTCACATCTCTTGGTTCTCCAAAATACGTCAACACAATCTGTCTTCTACAACTCAGGGACTCTGCATACTGTTTCATTCTCTCAAGTTTTGCAAGTTGCACCTGACTATTTCATGACTCTTGTGCAAACTTCGTCAGCATCATCACATCACGATAGCTATAGAATAAGATCGTTTCAGAATCTAATCCATCACGTCCAGCACGTCAGATCTCTTGATAGAATCATTCGATATTTTTTGGGAGATTGTAATGGATCACAAACCTCACATTCGATTTATCTATTCACATACCAAACGCTACCGTTGCACAGATCACCTGCGTACGATCATTCAAAAATTCATCTTGCACTTTTTCTCTACGCTTACTCGTCAGTCATGCATGATACGCAGCAGCTTTTATTCAACTATCCTCTAGGTTTCCAGCTATCTTCTCCGTCGTTTTTCTTCCCAGACAGTAAATAATACCTGACTGTCCTGGTCTCGAACTCAGAAATGCTCTAATCTGCTCTATTCTTTTACGCCCTGGACGAACATCCAGAGAAAGATTTGGTCTATCAAAAGAACTCAAAAAAAGCTGAGCTTGCGAGATACCTAGCTGTGTACGTATATCACTCCTTGTCGTCTCATCTGCTGTCGCTGTCAACGCAATAAGTGGGGTTCATGGAAAGGTCTGCTTCAATGTTCTAAGTCACGTATATGCAGGACGGAAGTCATGTCATCGTGATGAGATACAATGTGCTTCATCTACCGCTATCAGTGATATATCACAGACTGCCTTGATCGTTTCGAGACTACGAGTCGACTCTGGTGCCATATACAGAAGTTTTAGGTCGTTATTTTTGATTTTGTCTCGTATTTCTTGTCTTTGATAATCATCTAAGGTACTATTGATATATGCTGCTGAGATTCAGTTCGCCTTGAGTGCATCTACTTGATCTTTCATGAGAGAGATCAACGGTGAGATCACCAGCGTCATCCCCTTCAGCTCAAGAGCTGGCAGTTGGTAACAGATCGATTTTCATCCTCAGGTCGGCATGATCACCAATGCATCGTTCCCTCACGTTACATGCAAAATAATCTCCTCCTGCAGTGGACGAAATGAATCGTATCAGAAGTAGTGTTTCAGTGTCGAATGAAGTGTCTCGGAAGTGATTAGGGTCATTACGTCAGACTATACCTATCTAGAAACTATTCTCAATTTGAAAATGTGTTCTTCTTGAAATTTCTTGTTTATTTCTTTTGATTGTCTCTCTTTTAATACAGCTTACTTCTATGATTGAATTATTGCAAATCAAACTCCTCTTCCGAAAATCATTTGCATTTTCTAAGACACATAGGAATACTTATCTTGTCTGTAGGGTTCGTCCCACTTGTCGGACATACATAGATCTGACGCAGACACAAAAACATCCAGTTATTCACTGGATTTTTTTGTTGGTTCAAAACTTTTATAGATGAACACATCATCTTTTCACACCATCTGCTAGAATCTATACATATACTTATTTCATACCAATCCATATTCGCTTTTTCTTACATTTTTCTCAGTACACGTATCCTCTCTTGCGGACTATCATGCAAATACAAAAACCTCCCCACTCACGAACGATACCTACTTCTATGAGCTGTCTCAGTATCTTGCATAGATGATTCAAAATAGTCCGCAAGTTCTGAAGCATATCATAGCTGAGAAGCATATACATCAGCCTGTCTCTCAAATATTCTCGCCATAGCCATATATATCAGTCATCGTATGAGTACTAGAAAAAATAGTCACATCAATCCACTCCAGGATCATAGAAAACCTCATGCTTCAGCTTGAGGTATCCATTGATACAATCTCACGACCATATATCACAGCACTCAAAGCACCAGAAGCTTGATCCACATATGATAGAGTCTTACATGTCAGAGTTCATGAGCAACGACTCACATGAGTGCTGATCTTTCCATCTCCTCATACGTCTTACTCGTAAAGATCACCCTCGGTCAGTGAACTCATGGCGAGACAGCAGCATTATGTACATCTGTTTCATAGACAAACAGACGATCTATTCATAATTCATTTTTCATTTCAGCATCTTCTATTTCACTAATTATTCATGTTTGATGAAGAAGTGTCGGTGTGAGCATATACAAGATTCATAATACGACTACTATAGTTATGATCTGCACTATTGCTGATAGGTGTCGATGTGTTTCTATATATGACACTGAGAGGACTCAGAGCATGAGGAGGATGGTTATTATGAGGAGTTGGGGGAGGGAGAATATTTCCATTTGCAATACAGCAATGAAGCAATAAAATATACGTATATCAGTAATTTACTCCTCACCATGGTACACAATGAAATCACAAAACACAGTAAAAATCGAGAAAAAAGCAGTTACGTTACGTACAGATTTTCCAAACGAATGAGAGGCTCAAGACTATTACAATAACATCATCACCTCATATAGAGAGAAGACACCCTATCGACAAAGAAAAGAAAAAAGAAAGAAAAGAAAGGATTTTCTTGAAAGTTTTGTGACACCTGATCTTGTTATATCATGAAAATAATCTTATGCGACACAAACATTGTTTTCCCTCTCTTCGCAAGAATTATCAAATGAGAAGAGATTTCACATAGCAGTGTTTTTGAAATGTCTCATAAACATGAGGTATATATTAGTACTACAGTACTTGAAGAATTGGATGAGAATCTTTTTGAAAATTTCTGACTTACACTCACAAAAGAACACATCACTTCATTTATAGAAAAAAGTCAGATAAAGATATCACCATCTCACGAACTACAACAGAGTTACACCTCATATGTAAACGACTTTGATGATGCTCAGATACTTCAAGACGCAGTTGATATACATGCCCAATTCTTAATCTCTAGAAACATTTCAGATTTCAATATATGGAAAATTCAAGAAGATTTTGATATAAAAATTCTTGGATATATACCTGAAGAGTTACTCTAACTAAATAATATCACAAAAGCACTATTATATGCTGGAAAATAATTAGTTCATATACGTATGTATTCTTACTCCTAAAGATTCACTTACCTACATATATCAGGGTCATCTAAGAAAACCAAAACGGGTTCTCCCTTGATAAAGGGAG
>CALCME010000131.1 GCA_937965925.1 Candidatus Absconditabacterales bacterium
TGACGATCAACATCTTCTCCTCTTCATTCACCTCAACCAAATCATGGAAAAGCAAACGTACTAGCTGTTACGGACACTGCAGTAACTGCAGCGATAATTCACAGAATTTTTGAAGTTTTCATGGTAATCGTATATATAATAAAAGACAATGAGATATATGTTAGGCAAGATGGGCAAATCAATCGCTCACTCCTCCATATTTTGAAGATTGATAGGAAATCAATATTTCTGGAGACTATCGTGTGATGTATCATGGCACCGTTTTTTGCTGTGTTGCCACTATACTGATCAACCTTAAGCCTACCTTAAGAAACAAAAAAATGGCTCTAAAAAGGCATTAATTGTACCCTTCGTCTTCATCAAGTGGATCAAAGTATCTATGAAATAAGATCATATTCACGATATATCACGTGAGAATACATCATATCAAAATAAGTGGATCAGAAATGGGAAAGATCAACATAAATAACTGGAAAAAGATCATCTCTCAGATCATAATCATCCCAGGAAGATGGTCAGTTCGTCAAAGTTTATATCTTGGATTGGTATACTCAAATGTATGAAAAAATGAGAGACATCATATAATAAGCAACATAAAAGCAAAAATACCTCATGTCACGTACGTAAGCGTTACATCCATAATCGTTGAAGATGTCTGAAAGATCAGATGCAAGAACATTCCCCCAAGAAAAATAATAGCTAACGAGAACGGAAGATGCAAAAACGTCCAATGTGAAACAAACTTGAGAGCATCTTTTTTGATAGGATTATGACCAATAATATCAAAATAACTTCGCCAAATGGCTATTGCAGAAAGGAATCACATTACAACAAGTACAATTGTTTTTGTGGTGACATAGTCTACTTCTGCGACTCAAATCATAAGCCCATAGATCAACTCTGCGAGAACAATAATAATAAACAACCCATACCTTTCTCACAAGTGACCACTATGAATACTCGGAAGCCTCGAAGAAATAAAAGGAAGAAGAAGGTTCGAGAGAACTGAAAGACCAATAGATATCGGAAGGAGTCGCTGGAAGAAGAAATCTGGAGGGAGAAAAAATCATAACGTTCGAAAAACAACAAAGACAACATGATTTAAGATAATTCTATTGGGAACTTTCCCAACTTTTCACTCATTGGAACCATGAATTGCGGACCAAAACATATACGCTAACAGTCCATGTGCAGCAATTCATGCACTCAACAGTACTGGTGTCACGACAATTCCGTACTTGTGCACACTATACGAGTAAACTCATACACACGCCATGAGAGAGAACGTCAACAAACGATGTCTAATCGTGGACTCTTCAAATCTTTGAATATAAAAATTGAATCACTGTCGCACAAGTCGAACCGGAGTAAAAATAAGCGTAATTTTCCAGAAGACTTGGAGATCTGCAACTCAGACCATTACATGAAAAAGATCTCTAATAAGGAGCACATACATAAGATCAAAAAACAGATCAAGTCGACTGACTCTCCTATGATCTGTTTTGATACGCTTCATTTGTGGTGTGTCTCGTGTGAAAAGTGAGGACATGGAACAAGATCGATAAATTATGTTCTATATTGCCTTGTCTATACGTATATTGGCTGTAAAATCGAGAGGAAGGAGAAGGAATTATCTGAATTGTAAAAAAAATCCATATTTTGAAAACGGACAAAGGTAGTTTCGTTGGAGAACGAATCAAAAGTTTAAGAAAGAAGATTTAAAATAGAATCATTTAAACGCTCACATACTTATGTATTTTCTTCTGTTGTTAAAGTCAGTAACAATTCACTCTGTTTCTGACTAAAATAACTTTGCATCCCTTTTAGGACAATAATTCAATAATCACTATTTGGTACTGGACAGCTTCTCATTAACTTGTTAACTGAGTTGTTTACTATTCATATTTTAGAATTCTTGATTACCTCATCAGAGAGGTTCTTAAGTTGTCAATTAAGCATGAGGATATACTCATTAAACTGATCAGATTCTTTCAATGCATTAGTTATTTCATTCCTTTTGAGAAATTTATTACCAGTATATGTTTCCAACTTTTCATTTATAGCTGATGTCACTTTTTCATATGCACCCAATGTTAGACCAAACTCTAGAATTAGATCTGCTATTATTTGGTATTTAGTTCTCTCTGCTTTATCTGAAATTTCAGTGTTTTTATTTTCAGATAAGACTTCCGTTAATTTAACTACTCCGAAATCTGAAGAAATGCCATCTAAACTCATTCTTTGTAATTACTAATAAATACGTAAATTTTACTCACAGAACAAATATTAACAAGAGTTTTATTCACATAGAATGTCATGCAAGAAACACACCTTATATATCAATCTCCTTTTCGTATATTATAAGATATAAAATTTCTTCAGTACTCATCACTTCACCCATGAACACGCTCATTCTTCTCACCAAATACCCTATTCCAGGACACGTCAAAACAAGACTTGCCGTTTCCGTATGAGACAAAAAAGCTTGTGCATTTCAAAAATGGGCATTACACAAGATCATCAAAGAACACAAAAATAGAACCTATCGTCTCGCTATATGACTTCATCAAGAAGACAAACTCAATCGTTTTGTAAAAGATTTTTGAGTGTCTGCTGATCAGGTATTTATTCAACAGTGAGAACATTTAGGTGAAATCATGGATCATGCAATGAACTGGGGAAATGAGCAATGAGAAAAGACAATCCTGATATGAAGTGATACGGTAGACATTACCTCACAAGAGATACAGCAAGGGTTTACAGATCTTAAGAAGACTGACGCAGTTCTGTGACCATCAAATGATGGGTGATACTGGATGATCTGAAGCTGAACTCACCTGACAAAGATCTTTCTACACATGGAATATTCACATACGTTTGTGTTCGATCAAACCACTGATCGTATTCAAAGATCAGGAAAATCACTTATCTTAGGAAATAAGCATATAGATGTAGATACTCTAGATGACCTGAGACTAGCAACAGAAACAACTCCAAAGATCTATAATGAGATTATTGAACAGTTAGGACTGGGGAAAGTATTGTTTCCTG
>CALCME010000132.1 GCA_937965925.1 Candidatus Absconditabacterales bacterium
CAGTAACGACTCTAGAACATGATGATCTGGAACAGCTAATACCAATGAATGAATAAGCTGAAGAGATACTGCTGGATGAGACAATGACTCCCCGGGGAATTGAATGTGAAATGAAAATGGGAAGACAAATGATTCTTGAGGAACTAATGAAGAATGAAGCACAAATTCTCCAGATAAGTGTTCTTGAGTAATCTGTTGAGCATGAGAGGTCTGTAATCCAGCTACATGATCTTGTGAGCCGAATTCTGACGATAAGTGTGAGTGAATAAACTGTCGTGTGTGAAAGAAATGTAACCCAGCTACATGAGTATGTGAGGAAGATGATGCTTGTTTTTGAATTATCTGTGCTGACTGATTTGAGTGTAATCCTGATTCTTGAGTATGTGAAGAGCTGTGAGGTTGAAATTGATGAAATTTGTTGTGATGAAGATGAAATACAAACTGATGAAATGCTGGATCTGAGTTGGGGTGATGAAATTGAGGAGCAGTATTAACATGTGAAGTTCAATTAAATTGGTGTTGTGAGTGATGTGATATGTGAGATCATAAAGGGGAATGTTGAAGCAGTTCAACAGAATGACCTATTTGCTCAAGACTATGTGCAATTAAGGTGCAAAATTGTGCTGATTGTGTTAAGTCTCGTGTCTTAACCTCTGACTATGATGAACGACAGTCTAACTGTGCTTGTAAGCATTTCGATCATGTGTTTCTCAATACAGATATACCGTTTATTGGGCAATGTATTTTGAAATCAACAAATATGGATGAGGCAGTAGGTACAAGTAGTGTCCCTGATCTGAATACAGCATTTCCTAGACTTATGAGTGGTCTCTCAAGGCTACTCATGGCGTTGATTATGGTGGCTTGACTGTGTGCGATAGTTGTCTGATGATTTATGATTGCTGCTTCTTGAGTTGCTGATACAAAAGAAAAAGGGAAGCAACTTGTGATTTGAGTTGTGGTTGTCTTCGTCTTACTCTGAGCATCATGATTGATTCTGAACCTGATCAATCCAAACTTTTTCTGAAGTTCTGCTTCTGTATCACAAGACGCAGATTGATCATAACGTATTATAAAAAAACTGCATTGAAAATTTTTTACATATATTATCAAGCTAATGAATATCAAAAAAACTGAGTGATGACGAATTTGTAATGATCTTCTTTTTTTCTCTCCTGAATGAGTAGAAACTACAGTACCATGACTCATTATGTTGTCATGAGTAAAATGAGACGAAATGACGTATGGAAAAGTACAGTCTTCTTGTATTTCCTTTCCGTGAGAGTATGATGTGTCTGATGTTTCTATTACGTGTTATGAAGTTGAGGATTCGTTGCATTATGTCATTCAATTTGCAGATGGGGAGAGATATTCCCTGTTACAACATGCGGCAGTCCTTGAAAAGAAAGATATCGAGTGAATAGATACCTGGTATGTTACTGATTCATGAATACAACAAGAAATAGAGCAATTAGAACTTGAATGAGATGTTGTCATCCTCGATCAGGAATCTACTGGAGAAAGTGAATAAGCAGAAGTATTGTTTTATTTCTTACTTGCTAATTTACTTATCTTACTTGGTTTCAAGTATGAGTAGTCAATCTCCATTTCAAAGGTCATGTATTTTGAACTGTGTTTTCGTGACATGAAGATAGGAGATAAGAGGGAGAACTTGTTCAGTATACTGTAAGACATCATCGAAAATAAGGATACAGTTATTGCGTAGATAAGGGAGTAGATCAAGATAATAAGAGAGATATGACCCTTTTTCACCATCTATAAAAATAAAGTCAAATGTTTTTCATAGCTTTCCTATATCAAATTTGCTAAAGTGATGATAATAAAGTATGGTGTTAGTAAGAAGTAACGTATGTATATTGTTGCATGCACGCATATAAGACGGATATGAGTATTCAAATGAAATGAGTTTTCATCTCCAATCTTCTATTGTAGAAGCGATAATGATCGTACTAAATCAGATTGCAGATCAAATCTCAAGGCACGAAACTGGTTTTCTTGAAATGAGAAATTCTTTTATGAACTGTTGAGTTTCACTGTCACATATTGGTATTGAATGCATCGTCGCAAATGTAACTAAACGAGAAATATCTCTTTTCATGAATGTTCTGTACGAATAAATATAGACTCTATTTCATTTTTAAAGGAGTTTTCTTTGCACTTCTTCTCTCAATCAAGCCTTATCATATCATTATATACGTTAAAATACAACTACAATACACGTACAATGTGGCACTAAAATATGACACTACAATACATTCTTTTTATACTACTAATTTTCTTTAAAAATGACTAATACAATTTTACATTGAAATGTTAATTTCACAAAAAGCAGACAAAAAACTGTCTGATGACCAAAAAAAACTCAGAGAAGACAAAAAAACAATCCTATGACTTTGCGTTCTAAAGAAGCTGGAGCCAAATTTAACTTTAAAATAAAACCCGGAGAGAAGCCTGTTAAAATTTGATCACTTATGTGATTAGAGGAGGTTGGTCAATGTATCTTCATCGAATATGAAAACGATATGATTATCGTAGATGCGTGAATGGAGTTTTCAGCAAATGAGACGTTATGAGCAGATTATATTATACCAGATGTTAGATATATAAAACAAAACATAAAAAAACTAAGATGAATCGTCTTGTCTCATGGTCATTTGGATCATATATGAGCGTTGAGAGATCTTCTTCCAGAATTAGGATTTCCAATGATTTATACAACTCCTTTGACCCTTTGAATTATCAAGAAAACATTTGATAATAAAAAAGATATGGAAAAAATTAGATATAAAATTGTAGATCCAGAAATTGATCTCTTGAGGTTGTGAGTATTCACGATAGAATTTATTCATATGAATCATAATATCCCTGAGACCATGGCTATGGCCATACAAACACCTAAATGACTCATTTACAATTCTTCGGATTTTAAAATTGATAATACTCCTGCAATTGGAGATCCAGCTGATCTGGCAAAAGTAGCTAGAATTTGACTTGAATGAGTTAAATTATATATTTGAGACAGTTTGTGAGCTCAAAAAAAATGACCAACGAAATCAGAAAGAGAAATTTGAAATACATTAGAATCTGTTATTGAAAAATCTACTTGAAGGATTGTTGTTGCTACCTTTGCATCGAACGTTTGACGTGTTATTCAGCTCATCAATAGTGCCATTAGAAACAATAGAGTAATCTTTCTTTCGTGAAGATCTATGTTGAATAATGTTGAAATATGTCAAGAATTATGATATATTGATGTTCCTAAATGAAATATCCGTAAAGTAAATAATGATGTAGAAAATATGCCAGATGAGCGTGTGATGATCCTTTGTACCTGAGCACAAGGAGAGGAGTTCTCTGCTTTAGCTAGAATGGCTAGGGATGAACATACTCAAGTTCAACTAAGGTCGTGAGATACGGTACTAGTTTCTGCGTCTGTAATTCCATGAAATGAAATTCAAGCTATGAACATGAAAGATGCTTTGGTAACTAGATGAGTTAATTTAGTGACGAATAATGAAATGGACATTCATGCAAGTGGGCATGGGGGAGCAGAAGATCATAAATTAATGCTTAATCTAGTTAATCCTGAGTACTTCCTTCCTTTCTATCTTAATGCCTACTTTAGGTATGAACATAGAAAACTCTGAATAGAAGTCTGAATTGACGAAGAAAAAATTCTTATGCCAAATGAAAACTGATCAATTATTGAAATGTACGACAATTGATGTAAGATTTCTGATGAAAGATTAAATGTTGATACCATTTTAATAGACGGGAAATGAAAATGACATCTTTCATGAGAGTATGTTATTAAAGCACGTCAAATTATGGCACATGATGGAGTTGTTAGTTTAGTTTTCAAAATAGATCCAGATTCAAAACAAATTATTTGAAATGTTCAAATTGAATCAAGATGATTTGTTTATTCATCTGAAGTAAGAAAGGTACATACTCGTATAATCGATTTTGTAAAATCTAAGTATCAGCAATACACGAAAAAACTTCCTGAAACCAGAGATATAATGAAAAGAATTAAAGATGACCTTTCTGACTATTTGAAAAAAGAAATTTGACGTACACCTATGGTTATCCCTATGTATGTCTTTATTAGTAGAGAAATAGCATGAAAATCAGCTGATAGTGATGTAGAATGAATGACACTTGAGGAACAGTGAGGAAATGAGTGAGAATCTTCCCCGTTGTAAATTGAAAAGCTTTTCCTGTTTGGTCAAGTGAGAAATTTCAAAATAATTTACAAAGATATTTTTTGATAAAACGAGAAAGTATTCTCGTTTTTTCTTTTATTTTCACTTTAAACTTAAATTTAAATTTATTTTGTCCTTGTAAATATGCTTATTTTACATATATAAAATGCATTGTCAAAAATAATTTGAAGAAATACTGTTGAAGAAAATCGATTTACTTAAGAACAGACCTTTAAAAATATGCTAGATAAGTTATTTTGCTTTGTTCAAATATTGTTTTTTACTGTTGTTGTGTCTTTGTGATCAATAAGTGTTTCTCAAGATACACGTGAATGATCGTTTCTTACAACCAACGATTCAACTCAAAACTCTTCTCATAGTTCTCTTTCAAATGAATATCCATTTGTCTCATATTCTGAATCATTATTTTATAATGGTGACGAAATTAATTTTACTTTTCAGGAATCTCAACGTACCAAGTATATAACTGAATTTGTTCCACTGACGAAGAATCTTGTGTCATACGTTGTTCAGTCTAAACGAATGTCTTCTCTTCAGGCTTCATTTTTATCAATCTTGTATTGAGAGAAATCATTTATAACTACTCCTCGCTTTCTATTCTTTTGATTTAATATTCGATCAAGACGTGAGATCCATCTGTATGATCTTCAATATTTATGAGATAGCTGATTTTTTCCCGATTATGTTGAACTCTTATTGTAACCAAGTGTATTAAATGTGAAATGACAATTTCAAAACAATAGAATATAACGTATGTCAAATTGTAATCAATGATTTTGAGAGTGAAAATTTGATTTTTGAGCTGATTTACTTATTTTAAGCTAACCTTGATTTAAGAAACATGTATATGTTTTTTGATTATCGTTTTTTTTATTCAATTATATTATAAGAATGGCTAAAGAATCTAACAACACTCTATGAGTGGTTGCACTTGTGCTTTCAATTTTAGCACTAGTTCTTTGATTTACAGGTAAATTTTGATGAACTGCTTCAGCTCCTACGGCGGCAGTAGCTCCAGCGGCAGCTCCAGCGGCAGCTCCAGCAGCAGCTCCAGCGGCAGCTCCAGCAGTAACTAAAGTAGCTAAAGCTAACTATGACAAATTTCTTGAAACTGCTGTAGTTAAGGGAAACAAAGATGCTAAAGTAACTATTGTTGAGTTCTCAGATGTTCAATGTCCTTTCTGTCAAAGACACGTTAACAATTGAACACTAGATTCAGTACAAGAAAAGTATGGTGATGATGTTAATGTTATCTTTGCACATTTCCCTTTGAGTTTCCATCAGAATGCTCAAAAAGCTTGAGAAGCTATTGAATGTGCTGGGAAAATTTGAGGTGATGACCAATATTTTGCATTTAAGAAAGCTTACTTTGCAGCTTGATGAGATTCAAACATGGATATTGCTAAAAAGGCAGCAACTGAAGTTGGTCTAAATGCTGACGAATTGATGACATGTGTTGATGGGTGAGAATTTGCTCAAAGAGTTAAAGATCAAATGGCTTTTGGTCAATCACTTTGAGTTACATGAACTCCTTGAAATGTAGTAATAAACAACGAAACTCTTGATACTCAAAAAGTTTCTTGAGCAGTTCCTGCTACAGCATTTGATGCAGCAATTGAGGGAATCTTAAACTAATAAATACACCTAACTACTACTTATAGATCTAAAATAAGACCTCCATTGGGGGTCTTATTTTTTTTTTACTGCTATACTATCTTTATTTTGTAAGTTGGCTGTTTTTTTTCTTCTGTGATTCTTGTGTTGATTTCTCCTCTTCCATTTTTAGTATGGAAACCATTTGAAGCAGTTCTTTTTTGTATTTTTATGACGATGTATGGCAGATAACTTGGTAATCGTTGAATCCCCAGCAAAAGCGAAAACAATAGAGAAGTATTTATGATCATGATTTAAAGTAATGGCGAGTATGTGACACATAAGAGATCTTCCTAAAAAGTGAGCAATTGATATTGAAAACGATTACGCAACAACATATGAGGTATCTCCAGAAAAGAAAAAAGTTGTCTCTGCCTTAAAAAAAGAGATGAAAAATAAAGAAGTACGAATCGCAACTGATGAAGATCGTGAATGAGAGGCAATTGCATGGCATTTATGTGAATCACTTTGATTAGATGTCGATACGACAAAAAGAATTGTCTTTCGCGAAATAACGAAGGAGGCTGTGACTGGATCTCTTACATCACCAAGAACCGTTGATATTGATATGGTGAATGCTCAGCAAGCGAGAAGAGTTTTGGATCGTTTAGTTTGATTTGATCTAAGTCCAGTTTTATGGAAAAAAGTAAAATCTTGATTATCTGCTTGACGTGTTCAATCTGTTTGAGTAAGACTTATTGTTGATCGTGAAAGAGAAATTTCATGATTCACTCCAGTAGAATCATTTAAGGTTTTCTGAATCTTCAAGACGGAATCTAATGAATCCTTTCAAGCAAAGTTGATTTCTACTTTTGATACTAAAAGTGAAGTTCAAAAATTTCTTGAAGATGTTTCATCTGCAGATTTTTCCATTACTTCAATTAGTCAGAAACCATGATCAAAAAAACCATCTGCTCCGTTTACGACGTCTAGTTTACAACAATACGCTAGTCAGAAAATGGGATATCCGGTTTCTAGAACAATGCAAATTGCTCAACGTTTATATGAATGAGGTCATATTACGTACATGAGGACAGATAGTATGAACCTTTCTGCACAAGCTCAATCTGCTATTAAAGCTCAAATTATATGAGCATATTGAGAAGATTTTTATCAGTCTCGTTCATACAAAAGTAAAGCAAAAGGAGCTCAAGAAGCTCATGAGGCAATCAGGCCTACTCAGATGAATATTGAATATGCTTGAGCAGATGCTGATCAAAAGAAAATGTACCATGCGATCTGGCAAAGAACAATAGCTTCACAAATGTCTCCAGCAAAAACCTTAAAAACCGATGTGACTCTTTCGAATTCAGTGAGATCAGAACTATTTAAAGCAACGTGAGAAATAATTACTTTTCAGTGATTTCTAAAAGTCTTTGTCGACCTACATGATGATTCTATTCTACCTCAAATGAGTGATTGAGATTCGGTTACTTTCGATTTTCTTCAAGCTGATGAATCACATTCAAGGTGACCAGCTAGGTATACAGAAGCAAGTCTTGTAAAGAAACTGGAAGAGCTTTGAATATGACGTCCATCAACCTATGCTCCGACTATTTCAACGATTCAAAAAAGATGATATGTCACGAAATGAATGTGAGAATGAGAACCAACTGAATTTGATCGTGTAACTTTGAAGTTTTGATGAAACATTGATCGATCTAAAGATAAAAAGAAAGTCTGATCTACAAAATGAAAACTCGTTCCGACTGACATTTGAATTGTGGTTACTGACTTCTTAAAAGAACACTTTGAACAAGTAATGGATTATCAATTTACAGCTCAGATTGAAGAGCAGTTTGATGATATAGCAATGGGTAAAATGGATCGATGGACGATGTTAGATGATTTCTACAGACCGTTTCATAAACATGTTGATGAGGTTACCGAACATGCAGAGAGATCTTCGTGAGAAAGAATACTTTGAATAGATTCTAAAAGTGGAAAACAAGTCTTAGTGAGAATATGAAGGTACTGACCGCTTGCCCAACTTTGAGAATCAACTGAAGATGATGTAAAGTATGCTTCATTGAGATGAGACCTTTTTTTGGAGACGATTACGTTAGAGCAAGCAATGGAACTTTTTAAGTTACCTAGATCTCTTTGAGAGCTAGAAGGTAAACCAGTAAAAGCTAGTATTTGAAGATTTTGACCATATGTACAACATGATGCAACGTTTGCTTCATTGAAACATCCCGATGATCCATATACAGTTTCTTACGAAAGAGCACTTGAACTTTTGATTGAGAAGAAAGCTATAGATAAAGCTAAAATGTTGCGTTCATTTGTTTTTGATTGAAAAGAGGGGAATATACTTAAATGAAGACGAGGACCGTATATAAAATGGAAAAGAAATAACATAAGATTACCAAAAGGAACAGAGGTTAATGAGCTCACCGAGAAAGAAATTTTTTGATTTATTCAAGAGAGCTTGGATGAATGAAAAACTAAAAAGAAACCTAAAACAAAGCCTAAAACTAAAACTAAAACGTCCAAAAAGAAATCTGTTTCGAAAAAGAAGCCATCTACATCGACCACAAAAAAATGAGAAAAGTCATCATGAAAGAAAACAAAATAAAGAAAATTGATTTATTTTCTTAATTTTTGATCTAAAAATATTGACTCAACTGTAATTTTAAAATACGTATTGACTTCTTGTTCAATTATTGTATATAGAATCAAATATAAATGTATACGTACAGTTTAATCTCTGTAGTGGTTTATATGATATTTCTTTTACCTTCTATGAACACTCTATATATGACTAAAAGATCATCTCTTATTGCTGTAGTGACACTTCTTTCAATATTGGGTCTTTCATGGATATTTGCACAATCTGCTTCAAATAGTGATGTATGATGAAACAACTACTGTTGAGATTGAATATTTATGTTAATGCTTTGAGAAGAGTGTGATGATGGGAATTACATTGACTGAGATTGATGTTCAAGTAATTGTATGAAGGAGCTAACCGAAGAAGATAAAGAACACCTACGTATGATGCCAAAAGAATTTACTGGGGAACGCGTTAAAAGAAGTGAAACACTACCAGTTGAAGTATTTGATGTTCCTACTCAATGAGAAGAGAACAGTAATAATTGAAACACAATTATTATTGAAGTAGAGAGTTCTCCAATATATAACTGATACAAACCGGCAGTTTGATCAGTAATCAGTAATTGATCAATATGAAGTAATTGATCTAGCCAGATTGTCTCTAAATCCAAGAAAGAAATTTGTGATGAATGAACTAATAATGGTGTCGTTTGTACGCCATGATACAATTGATCATGTACATACTGTTCTGCTAGCTGTGAGTTAGAAACTATCACATGATCTTCGTGTTGAGATTGAATATTCAACCCTAATGAAGAAGAGTGTGATGATAATAATTTTACAAATGGGGATTGATGCTCAGCAACTTGTAAGAAAGAAGAAATAATCGTTCGTGAATTACCTTGACCTACTAAGTTATCAGTACAAGAGAAAGCTAAAGAGATCGAAAAAACAACAGAACCCGTTATATCTACAAACGTAATAAAACCAAAACTACCGAAAGAAGAGAAAGTGATCGATCCGGTTATACTTGATCTTGCGATTAAACAAGAGGTTCTCTCATTACCTGTTCCTTTGTCATTACCACCTAATAAGTGTTGAAACTCAGTTCTTGAAGATGGAGAGGGTTGTGATGATTGAAATACTATTAACGGTGACTGATGCAATTTTGAGTGTACTCAAGAAGTAGTAAAAGAAGTAGTGATTATAAAGAAAACACAAGCTCGTCAACAAAAACTTACAAGGATTTCAAAACCAAAGAAGTGAGTTTGATATACTCAACCTCTTCCAAAATCTTTATCTGAAACATGAGTATGATTTTTTGTTCATAAAGAATCAATTATAATATTTTGAATTGTTTTTCTTCTTTCATTGTTGGGTTTCTTTGTTATTGGAAGGAGAGAAAAGAGATCCTCATCTAGATAATACATCACTATTTAAAAACAGATAAAATGCTTAACAATTGTTAAGCATTTTTTTATGGTAAATACTTTTTTACTCTATAGGAAATTCTAAACAAATTCCCTATAGATGTATAAATACTCCAATTGCTATGTTTGCATACATTATATAAACGTAATGATCTGCTTACATATTTGGAATCAAAAATCCGAAGGATTATTTTAAAATTAGTGTATCTCTCTTATAGAGAAAAAAACATGGCTAAGATTATCTGATTTGAACAAGAGGATATCTTCTGTGCGGTAATTCAATTTAATGTTGATCACATATTGACTTTGTTAGATAGATCAGTAAAAATATTGAGCAATATTTATTTATTATTTATTAAACCCTACATGAATACATTGTGTAAAACATTACTAGGTTTTTCAGCTGCTATTGCACTGTGACTTAGTGTTTCTTCTGCTAATTTTTGTTGAGATTGAATTTTTCGTTCTGATCTCGGTGAACAATGCGATGATTGAAACTATGTAAACTGAGATTGATGCGACTCGAACTGTCAAGATGAAACTGTAGTAGAAGAGGAAGAAGAGACAACTACTTCTACAACAACTACAAGTACTTCTAGCAATTCAACAGCATTTCCTACAACAACTTCTAATAGTTCAACAACTTGAACTACTGGAACAATAACTACTTCAACTAGTAGTTCAAATACTTCATCTGTAAGTAACAATTCTGTTCCAGCTCACTTGGCTGAAGCATGTGATGAGTGATGAAATAATGGAATTGTTTGTGAACCAGGATATGGTTGAGATTGTTACTACTGTAGCAATACTTGTGAAGTAGTTAAAGTAGCATGACCAGAATGTGGAGATAACGTTGTACATTCTTCTTATGGTGAATCATGTGATGAAGGATCAAACAACGGTACAACATGTACACCAGGATACGGTGGAACATGTACATACTGTTCAACTACATGTGATGTAGTAACAGTTAATGGACCTTATTGTGATGATAATATTGTAAATGGTGGAGAATCATGTGATGAAGGATCAAACAATGGTACAGCATGTACACCAGGATATGGAGGAACATGTACATATTGTTCAGATACATGTGATATAGTAAAAGTAAACGGAGCGACATGTGGAGATAACGCAATACAAGGATGAGAATCATGTGATGAAGGATCAAACAACGGTACGGCATGTACACCAGGATACGGAGGAACATGTACATACTGTTCATCAACATGTGATATAGTAAGAGTAAACGGAGCAACATGTGGAGATAATATGATTAACTGATGAGAATCATGTGATGAAGGATCAAACAACGGTAGAACATGTACAC
>CALCME010000133.1 GCA_937965925.1 Candidatus Absconditabacterales bacterium
ACTCAAAGTGGATGAAATAATTCATGAGAATGATCCGAAGATTCTGATTCTTGAAATGAATGATCACCTCCTCCTTCTACTAAGACTACCTGCATTGAACGAACGGACACCTGTGATTGTAGAATAACACAAGTACAGTGATCTTGTTTATCTAATAACAAATACGACGAATCTCAACTTGTTCAATGTAGACAAGAATGTAAAGATAAAGAATCTTGAACAACAAATTCAACAAACACTGGATCAGAAAGTTGAGACAATGCAGAAGCATGAGACTGAGACTGAGAATGAGATGCAGACTGAGAAGAGAAATCAGAATGAAGCTGAACATGTTCTCCTGGATGACCATATAACAAACTATCAGATTGTGAATTTAATTGTTGATGATGAACCTGTGATGCTATGTTTACGTGTTCATGTCCGATAGCAAATATAGATTCATTCTCAGTAGCAAGCGTCACCCAATCACTCTCACCTAAAAGGTGAATTTGCACAGATAAACCTTCTTCTGTACAGATGGTAGATTCTTATATATGAGAATACGGACACCTTCCATCAAGATATCTCTTATCAAGATGAAAGAACAATGATACACCAGAATTTCTTGCAGATGAGAGTACTTCTTCAACAGATCACGATATACGTATTGTTCATACGTCAAATACAAACAACGTACAACAATGAGGAACAATACAGCATAAAATTGTAGTTAAATATGTCAGCTACTCTCCTCACCTTCCTCTTGCATCGTTAGATATTGATGTTGCAATCAGTTCATGACTAACATTACTTGATGACAAATCTCAACTCACGTTTGATGCAGAAGCATGAACCATATCAACAACTCCAAATAGTATACAGATACCACTCAACATCTTGACATCATCGAGAGCCTCTTCACAAGATATTTTCTCACAAACATACCTTGGGACAGTTATTTTTGAAACTATCTGAAATACAGAAATACAAGATGAAGAATCAATCGTAGTGACAGTGTGATGTTACTGATACAGATCAACAAGCTGAACATCAATGAAGAGTTCAGAATGTTCTTGATCCACATCTTCAAAATGAAAAATCATTGCAAAGCAAATACAGTCAACTTTCTCATCAGCTTCTCATTGATCATGAGATTCTGAAGATTCTTCCACAACCAATTGAACATCAACATGATGAAATTGATCATCTTCTTCTTCGTGAAATTGATCAGAGTCTAACGAATGAGCAACCACCTGATCTACCAATAGTGTCATATGATTAACAACGTGATGAACTTCAACATGAACAAGTTGATCGACATGAAGCTCATCTACTACAAGTACATCATGATGATGATCATGAAGTACGTGAAACGACTCTTGATCAACGACACCATCTCCTTGAACAGGAACCACATGATGATCTCCTTTACCTCTTCCTAAGCAACCAGATCCTGTTTGTTGAAACTGAATAATAGAAGCATGAGAATCATGTGATGACAAAAACACGAAAACTGACGATGGATGCTCCAATAAATGTTATGAAGAAATGAATCGATCGTGCAAATGATCACCAAGTAGTTGCAAAGAAATTCCAACTGTTGCTCGTGAACTAACAACTATTGTCCAAAAAGAAATACCAAATTGTTCGAATCAAGAAGTCGATTACTCAAAAATAAATTTTGATGACATAAATGATAGTTCATGGAAATCATCAATTCTTGCTCTTCAACATTATTGTGTAAGCAAATGAACTTGATGAGATCTAAGTACATTCGATCCTGAAAGAAGAGTGAGTAAAGCAGAATTCATAAAACTGTTGAGTAAGACTATGCTCTTATGATCAAATCACGCATTCGTTCCTGAAGGTACAGAAATTGAATGAGTAGAGGTTATAGATATTCCAAAGGATCACCGAGCAGCACAATATGTTAAAATCGCTCAACAAGCTTGACTCCTAGATGCTCTTTCGAAAAAATACTTCAACTGACTAACACTCACTCCAAATGAATCGATAACACAAAAACATGTTACAAATACCTTTTCTAAAATAGAAGAATGAGCGAAGCTATCAACACAAGATATAGAACGTATTCTTTGATCCACTGAATACCCAACAAGATGAATGATTGCCGAGCTCCTTGTAAAAAAATTCATCTGATCGTTTGAACAATATCTAGTCATGCAAGGGAAAAACAAAAAATACTACTGAGAATTCGTAAGTGAACTACAAGATAAGCCTCAATCACAACAGATTACATTACTCACCTCAAAGATAGAATCTATTAAGAAGATGAAAGACGAAGAGTTTAGTAGTGAATGATATACCCGCTTTTGGATACTCTACCTTTTGGAAAAAATAGAAAAAAAGTTCTCATAAAGATGAAGTTATCCTCATCTGTGAATTGTCTTACTTGATCACATCAGTAAGATACTTTTTAGGATGAAACATTCTACTTTTTTTTGACACTATTCACTCTATGCTCAATCCAACTTACAGATATCTCACGTTCGACTTTGAAACAACAGGACTCGATACACGTAAAGACGAACCTATACAGATTGGAATAGTTGAGTTTGATCATACCTTCAAAATCATCTCTACATATACCTCACTCATAAAACCGAAAAAGAACATAAAGGAACTTAAAAGTATCGTCCAACATGTCACCTGATTTTCACTAGATCAGCTTGAAGAAGCCCCATCTATGGAAGAGATTGTTCCTGAAATTCAATCATATTTTGACTCTTCTACTCCAACTATCGTAATCTGACATAATATCTCTTTTGATCTCGCAATCCTAAAGAGATTCCTTCGTCGAACCCCAACTCATAGTATAGATACATACATCTATGCTAAGGCACTCTTGCACTATGTCCCAAGTTACTCATTGGAAACATTGAATGAATACCTCAAAAAAAGCGATAACCATCGACAACCAAAAACAATCGACCAAGAAGGATCAGCTCACGATGCACTCTATGATTGTTTCTTAGCATACAATCTCTTCGAGAAGCTTATAACAAAAATCCAACATCTACGTAAAAATCACCTCTTGGTAGATGTGACTCTAGAAAAAAACAACGAAATTCTTGGGACTCTCATTCAAAGATCTCAAAAAAACTATACGATGGAGAACAAAAAACTGTTTTTCCCACCACTTCATAGTAGTGTCTCATCTTCTCACAAAAAAATCATCCAAAAAGAATACCTTGATCTAGGTCTTATTCCAGATAAAGAAACAGGAAACATTTCAACACTCACTCCAAAAAGCTTCTTACATCATATTGACTGGGGAAAAAAGAAACGAGTAATATCTGTCAATCACAAAGCAAAAGTTGCTCTTCTAGAACGTATATTTAAAGATATGAATTTCACTCCTGATACACTCCATGATCAAGTTATTTTTGATCCTGAACGCGTTAACACATTCGTTCAGCAGGAAACTCATCAAGATGAAGAAAGTCTCTTTATTTTAAAATATCACTCACAACTAAGCAAAAAACACTCACTGTTAGATATAAATTCACAACATGAGTATAAGATATTTTATGCACTTGCAGGTCAGAAAAAATCAGGTACTTCACCTCTGACCTTATGTACTCATGAGCAACTCTTTACAATAAAACATAGTATTTGAGAAGAGCACACACTCTTATTCATGGATAAGGACTGGCGATACCAAAGTTATCAAAAAGTACTCAAAAAATCGTTTGATCCACTCTACCTCTTGAATCATCTAGAGCAAGTTTCATACAAATACTCTCTCCATCAACACGAATTAGCACCCCAGATAGAAAAGCTCTCGACCACGTGAGTATTTTTGATTGCGCTCTTACATGTTGAGTTAAATCCATTCTTCAGTTGAGGAGACATCAAAAGAATAGACGTAACAGATATCTGAGCAGACACAAGATTCCCAAAAACTCAAGCACTCTTAAAAAAACGAAAGAACGCACTTGAAAATATCACAGGGAAGCTACTTCCTGAAGACGAAGGTCTGTTCGTAAAATGTACAGACCTTATACACTATCTCACCTCATCAACAACGATTTCAAAACGTATGTACAACTGAGACAAATGGTACTATACCTTTCAAGACAGTCAGATGTATGTTCAGCGAAACGAATTTTTATCAGCTCTTCCGGAAGCTTGAAAAACTGCATTTCTCTCTAGCAGTAAAAAGCAAGAACATAATAATCGCAATAAAAATCAAAAAAAATCACAATTCGAACAAACAGACATCTTACTCCCGCATCTCATGTGATCTACAACAGATTTGAATGTTCAAACCATAACAAAAATACCAAAGCTTACCGAACGAATTACACATTCTTGAATATCAAGCTTCTGTATCTCTTCTTCTAAAGAAAGATCGAGGAGTCTCTTTGACGAACTTGTAAAGAAATGAGTACATAACGACTACGAAATATGTGCAGAAAATATAACGTGATGAGTATGAAAAAACTTGTTTCGTGCAAAACAAACTTCAAAACCAATTATTCTCATAGGATGATATAATTTCTATTTAAGTGCGTTAGGGCAATGAATTTGATTTACTTCTCTTATACTCTATCATCTACACGGAGCACTTGCTCCACTGATTGTCAACGATCTCATTCGATGGAAAGAATAGGTCAAGGATAGTATAGCTCTTTTCAAATTATATACTCTACGTTATCATCAATTACTCAATTCGAAATCAACCAGTTGGTCATAAGTACATTGGCATATGAATTCACATAGATGGATTTTCGCTAGCAGCTTCATCAGAAAAATGCAATGTTGGTGGTGCATTATGTACTCTTTCTTCTGGTCATCGTGAAGAGGCAGTACTTCAATCAACTCATACAATTTCTAAGATATCGTCCTGATCGTCTTGATGGAATCAGACACTTGTTCCAGATCAAGGAAGGAGTTTACATTCGTCTGAACAAACTTCTCATATTGCACCATTCTTCTCTGGTCACAAATCACACTCCTCTCCAAGTCCCGTTTCTATCACATAATTTCCACATGAAGAGACAGATCAAAATCATCCTCATCCAGAAGATGATCATCACGTAGAACCACCTGTTGTTCAGTTTCCTGTGGTTGATCCTCCAGATGAACTAAATCATCAATGTCAGCTAGATCATCAAACAGTTCATCATGTAGTTCATGCGTCAGTTGATCATCAAGTTAACGTTCATCCAGTAGTTCATCAATTTGAACTTGTTCATCATGTTGTTCATCATCATTCGATGAGACACAGATCAGAACATCAGTCTCCATTGACTCTGTTCCCATCATCACATTTCTCTCCAAGATCCAACAGTCCATCTCAACAGGTAGAAGAGATCGTCTTACACACATATGAACATCACGATCATGCTACACCATTTAACTCACCAACATCACACTCTTCACCAAGATCTTTATCTACGGTACTATTTCAGCAGTTTGAATCTATTAGGGTGCACGTTCATGAACACTTAGTTCAATCCACTCCATTAAGTTCCTTTCCTAAGTCACATGTTTCAGGTAACTGAACAATACCATCTCCACATGATGTTTCATGAGAACAATATCTATCACATCACGATCATGGCACTCAATTGAACAAGCTTCATAGATCACATTCTTCAGGATCTTGAACAACACCATCTCCACAAGACTCACTTATTATCTGTTTACAAAGCTGGTCACATCACGATCAATCCACACCATTGTATTCCTTTCATAGATCACACTCTTCAGAAGCAGAATCAACAATTCAATCCCCACAAATAGGAACTGACCATTCGCAGGTAACTTCATCATCTGGGGTGATAGTTTTTTTAGTATTGTATTTCACCTCTCATCCACAATCTGCGGCCACAATTATTTGAGCATAATCATCTCTTCACATCTGAGTCAAATAGTCCGCGATCTCTTGGAGTTTTTCTCCATTAAGATATTCTATATGTTCAGTGATTTCTACATATGGTTCTTTTTCATTCACATAACAGGTCTGAGTACTACAGACATCTCAGGTACACAATACTTCACCCTGATATGAATAATCTCAAAAAATGACTCAAAAAGACAATCCTCACAGGAGGAGTACTGATAGAGAAAAGAATTTGATCACGGGACTCCTTGCTAGATCGATCATTGAATGGAATATTAACTGCTAAAGTAAAGTTGTATACGTACTGTTATTTATATCTTATGTATACTAGTATACGCAAGAAGCGTACTCTTGTAAAATATTGTAGTCTTTACTTACAAAGAGACTTGACAGAAAACATAATCATGACTTAATATGAAAATAAACATAAATTTTTGAACTTATTCTAGAACTCGAATCTAACATCAATACAATAAAACTACCATGAAAAAAATAAATCGATCTCGCATTGAAAACTTCGCTGAATTAGATGCAACATATGCAATGCTCGTAAGAAGAATGCAACATTTTGATGAACAAGCAAAAGCATGATCTCTACCAAAAAAAACGCTGACAACCTTTGTAAAACAATTGGATTCTTATCTTCAAATAGTGGAAAAAGAAGCTGACTCTATTGAAAAAGAAATAGAAAAAGCCTCAACATATAAAGATGCTTCAATACGTTGAGTACTCACGCTCAACAAGAAAAAAATAGAACTTATTCTGTCTCAGCTTAGAGCAACGTATACAAAACGGTCAGTTCGCGTAACAAAGATCAATGAAACAGATAAAGAAGATAGCTTAACGAATGAACATGAAGATAAAGCATTTTCATCAATACAAGAGATCACAACGACAAAACAACTCGTTGAAAACATGAAACGTCTTATTGATCAATCAACCTCTCTCCAAAAAAAGATTGGTATCACTATATGACTCAACGATGTCGTAGAAGAACATATTGAACGTGAAGAGTCGTTTCTCTTGATCGAGTACGATTTTCTGACGAATGTGGTGAACATGTTAACAAAAATAGATGAATTTCAACAAAACAAGAAAGCAATATGTGTTGGATCACTTTCAAGACTAAAGAAAACTCGAGTAACCTCCTTCACAGAAAGCAACTATGATATCAAACATCCACTTTTTGATAAAGAGCAATTTAAAAAAGAATATAGTGCATATATCAAAGCATGATCTAGTCGACTATCAAAGGCAAGCAAGATATGAAATATACAATATAACATTGAGAACTTACGCTCAAATGTCTTTTTGCATGAGGTAATTACTGACATAGATAAAGCAACAACTCTCCTTCTACAATCAAATTCAATACAAGACATTCATGGCTGATATGTAAAACTAGAGAAAAAACATGATCTATCGTATAAAGTCGAACTTAGTTGACTCATAGCACAAAACCCATTCACCAGGTTCAATAAAGAGATTATTCTCAGTAAAAAATCATCTCATATGATTACTCGTGTTAAACATGCAAAAAAATTATGAGAAAAATATACTGAATTAGAACACCTTCGTTCAGAACTACTTTCTCCTTTTTCATATGCTTCCAATTTCCAAAGAACTCGTATAGAATCAATTGTATCACAATACTTTAGTCAGGTATGAAATATGCAACTTCTTTCATATTGACCGGAAGAAACTCAATATGAAACATTTGAAGAATCGATTACTAACTATGATACATATTTAAAACAAGAAGCACGTCACATTAAAAAAATAAGTAGATGAAGAGAACAAGTCCAAAAACATCTTAACGATACGATTCGCTCTCGAGAAAACGTTCAAAAATATACCTATAGACCATTTGATTCGTTGGAAAAGAATATTCCTAGACTTATCTTGTTACAAGAAAGAACGTGACCATTTTGATCAATCAGACAAGAACTTATCAAGAGATTAGAAAAGACATATACTGAGCAATACGAATATCTCATTAGATCTTCATGAGTCTGATGATCCAATAGAGGAAGATCCTGACAAGCCTCATGATGAGAAATTGTTTGAGACTTTATACAACTGCTGTGAAGATCATGATGATCACGTAGAAGCTGAGGTCGATGATGATCGTTTGGTGGTTGAGGGTGAGGATGGTCATCTTGATGATGAATGAGCTTCTGATGATGAGGACGATCAGGAAGCTGATGAACGAGTTGGTAGTACTGTCCTGTAAAGATCGCTTTTTGTAGTAGATGTTACTGAAAGAATATCATAAGATTATTTTCATTTACCTTATTTTCACGAATGATTCTCCTTGTAGAAGATAATATTGCGATTTGAAAAAACGTCAAAACGTTTTTAGAAATGAATTCTTTACTAGTAGAACATGTCATATCAGCTGAAGAAGGATTACAACTCATTCAAGAAAAACGCTTTGACTGTTGTATTTTTGATGTGATGCTCCCTTGAATCGATTGATTTGAACTCATTAAAAGAACAAGAAAAATCACGAATGCTCCGATTATTATGACTACAGCAAAAGGACAACTTGAAGATAAACAAGAATGATTTGAACAATGAGCAGATGACTATCTCGTAAAGCCATACGAACTGAAAGAACTGCTCATGCGCGTTCAAGCACTCATAAAAAGAACACAAATCAGTGATATATACACCTTCCAAGATATCCAAATCAATCTAGAAGATAACGAAATAATCAAGTCGTGAATCCGTATTGATGTTACAAATAAAGAACGAATACTCCTTTCTTGTCTCTTACATAATGAATGACATCCGGTTAGTAGATCTGATATTTCAGAAGCAGTATGGTGAGATGACAGTGTCTGGGAGAAAACAGATGGGAAACTAGATGTATATATATCAAATATTAGAAAAAAACTAGACAAAGAACTAATAGAGACGGTTAAATGATATGGGTACAAGATTCCAAGAAGATAGAAATTTAAAATTAGAAGTTAGAAAAAAATATAGATACTAGGAACATTATCTCGTTTAC
>CALCME010000134.1 GCA_937965925.1 Candidatus Absconditabacterales bacterium
TACTGTGATCTATTTTTGCGATTTAAAGATCTACCAGTAATATTTTTGGGTTGAGACAGAGAATTGTAATGAGAAAAGCTGTAATGTGTAACTGATAAATTAAATGAGAAGTTGAAGATGGATTTTTATTTACTCAATGCCATGAGTTTTCCTAATTTAGTTACAAACAAAGTAACATGAACTTCTTCGTTATCTAAAAACAATAGGATAGACCTTGATCTGTCGTTCTGAAGCAACCTTATGCGTATTACGCGAGGAATACTAAAAAGGACACTTAAGATAGTTCTGTATGGGGTAGTTGTTTGGTGATATATGTGAATGTTTCAATCTATGAACCTCACATACGACTATTATGAAGATGAATTATATAGTTCTACGAATTGACTACTACGTACGTTTGAGAAAACACTTGAGACTGGTGTATCTACGCCAGTAACAACAATTGACTTAGATGCTATTCTACTTATCATGACGTCAGTTTGTCTAGAAGTATTATAGTAAGAAAAATGTCTAAAAAATAGTATTTGTCTATTGAAACGAAGTTCAAAAGAACTCCTCAAAAAGTACACCACACTTGAATTTTCAGTAAGATTTAGTATCGTTAATTATATAGTTTTATTGCTGTAATTGATCGCTACGTATATGTCTTACTTTTCTCTTCAATCGTGAAGAAACCTTTTTGTGTCTTTGTTTCTCCTTACTCTTCTTTCATTGAGTTGAGTGGTTTTTTGACAAGTAATTGAAAATCAATGAACTGATGATGTTTGAACTACTTGCTCCGAAGCATGATTTCAAATTTTGTGAGATGATGAAGTGAAAGTATGAGAATCATATACGTATACGCTTTCATGAGATAATGTCGCACTATCATGAGCAATAGTAAATTTTGTCTTAGATAGACAAGATGAGTCATGAGAGACAACTCTTGATTTTTCATATACCACATCATATGCTCTTAGTGGAACATACAACCTAGATGTTTCAATTTCTAAGCCACCATGTTTCTATTCCGCACAAAAATCCATTACTGCATATAAGTCATTTATTGTTTATGTGTGAGATGGATCTGAATTGGTGTGAATGGGAGAAACATTGTCCAAATGATCATCTGCATGAACATGAGACTTTACTACCTTGTTTAAAGAAATAACTGTTGATTCATGAGATCAAGATGAACAACTTGTTTCTTATTTAAATGATTATTCATCATACTTTCAGCACGCTGATCGTATGATTATTGACACGTCTTCACTGTGAAAAATTTTTGATGTTCTTTGAAAGATATTTGAATTGAAAGATATAGATGTTTCTTGAACTGATGTGTATGTCATTGCTGACATTACGCAAAGTTATTTTCGTAGACTCTTAGCTAGATATACCAATGTTTCATGAATAGAAAAGGTATATGTGACTCAAAAGCAATACTTTTGATCTCTTTTTACCTCTCTTTTACTTGAAGATAAATCTCCTGAATCTTATGATTTTGTAAAATCTTACTCTCTTTCTCTAGAAGATTCTAATAAAATGTACTTTCTTTCATATATTACAGATTACTTGCTGTTCAATTGATTTCCATTGTGAATATTAACATTAATTCTGCTGCTTCCGTTTGTTTGATTAGTTATCTCATTTGCAAGACAGGTAGTATGACTAAGTGTTTTTGGGGTATTTACTCCCTTGCTTTTTGCAACATCTATGTATGTTCTTGGAGTAAGACCATCGTTGCTTCTTTTACTGTCTTGAGGTATTGCCGTTATTCTTGTCTCATTGCTTACAAGAAAGGTATATCTCTTGTATAGCCCAAAAGTTTCATTAATGATGATTTTGTATTGTATTATGACACTTGTTGTTCGATGGTTACATGAATATCTTGATTTACAATGGGTAGATATGAGTTCTTATTCTACAAACATAGTAATATTTCCTTTTGTTGTGATTTTGTATGTTGCTAAGTGAGTGTTTTCAGATAGTTTTCTTCAGTTTAAAAAGTGACGGTGGGTAACATTACTAGAGTTCTTTGTTATTAGTTTCTTTGTACTTTATATTCTTACGTCAGATGATCTACAAAATATCTTTCTGTGAGCACCAGAATTAATTATCGTTGTTTTTATTCTAAATATTCTTGTAGGTAGATTTACATGATTGCAAATGACTGAATATGTTCGTTTTTTCCCTCTTATCAAATCTTACTTTGAAGAAGAATAGAGTTAATAATGATTTTTTGACAAAATTAGCCCTTATAGTTACACTTAAATACTAGTTTTAGTAATTAAATACTGGTATGTTAGATAAAATAAAGAAAGTACTCTTTGAAACGTATTGATCAGAAGAACAAAAATGATTGTTTTTATCTTGATTTGATGATCAACAAGAACTCATTGTTTCTCAGTGAGTAATTTCTAGTGATGCTCCATTGCATGAACTTGTAGAAAACATATACGACGAACTAAAAGAGAATATCGGGGATATCGTCTATGTGGTATGTGATGTCGTCTCTGAGGTTATGCAGCTAGAAACAAGTAAAGATATTCTTTGAAAGGACCCACAAGAGTACTGATTTGCTCTTATTTGAGAGAACGATTCAAGTGGAGTTATTCTTCCTGGGGTTGCGTGAGTTGCAGATGCAAAACATGCCTTATATCACATCAAAAAGAAATATGACATACATGGACAATGAGAAGTCTTTGTTTTTAGAACAGATAGAATCGTTGTTTCAAAATAACATATAGCATACTTTTTTAGTTTCTTCATAAACCAGAACTAATGACTGATCTAAAGGAACTAGAGAAAAAATTTACTAGCAAAAAAACAACATCTGCACTTTCAGAGTCTCTTTCACGGAAAACATGATTTACTTCATTGTGAAGTTCTCTAGGGAAGTTGATCCGCTGATGATCATGACAAAAGTCTCATTCTAAATGACAAATAACATTACTTGATGAAGAATTTGAACAGGAGAACATAGTCGGGAGAACTACCTAGTGTTCTCTTTTCTACTTTCAAAAAGTATCAATGTAGAGTTTTGAGCTATATTCGTTTATTAATGCCTCAAAAAGAGGACTTTCGTTATTTCGTTCTTCAAGTTGATTGAGTTGTCACTTGGAAATGTTGATCTTATTTCAATCTACGAACGATCTTATGTTTTTGAATTTCTCGTTTGAAAGTTGTTTTGATAGTATTGAATTAAAAGCTGAGAGAGAGTATTCTCGAAGTGGGGTGTTGCTGACTTCAGCATATTGTATATATCATGCAAGTCGTTCTATACTAGATTGTTTGTTTTCTGATTCCTCAAAAACCATAAATCCCCAACTATTTCAATGAAGTGATTCTAGTTCAGGAACAGAAGAGATTTCATACTCTTTATTTGGGAGTAGTTGATCTGTAAGTTGATCTATACTTAACAAATGTCTACTTAATGGCAGTATTCAAAATCATCAAGCATCAAGAAGATATAAACAAGCAAGTGAATTGTCAATACATGTGTCAGTTATTGTGCGAGATTCTTTGTATAAAGATCTAAACGATCGTTTCTCTCATTTGGCAAGTCGTTGGAGCAATGTGTGGTTTTTCTCTTGAAGAATAGATCCTACGAGTAGTTCTAAGGTTTCTTCATAAGGTGAGAGTGGGTGTTGTTTTTCTTCAAGAAATCTTATATCTATTGATGAAATTCAAAAATAGTTCTTATCAGATGGGTTGGTGTACAATAAACGATCAATTTTTTCTACGAAGGAAACATCCCGTCATCAAGGATGAATACTAACTAGCGGATCAAGTGCAAATGGAATATATTTCATTTTTGTGTCAAGAATGAGAGAACGCAAAGAAGAATGAAATAAACTAAGAATATCGTTTTTGAAGGGAAGGGATACTGCTTTTTCACTGAATGACCTTATTCGCATAGAAGGGACAAGTGCTATATCTATGTTGTTTTCTTCTCCATAATCTTTTGATAGAGTTTCTTTAAATTCCTTAAACGAATTGAATTGTTTAAATTCAACGTGAATAGATGATTCATTTTCTTTTTGAATTTTTTGTGTAAGCTGATGGAGATGATTTTCTTGTATTATGTATGGCATTGCTATTGTTATAGTTCCAGTCTCAGTCTTAGTTATTTTTGTTTCTTCTTTTTCACTCTTTATTTGATCATCTGTAATTCCTTTTTCTCAATTATCTTTTCACATCTCTCTTCCAATAAATTCTCATCAGACCACGGGTTTTCAGTTTTTGCTATCTTCCATCTGTGCTTTAATCACTCAGTTTTGTTGTTCTTCCGCTTTGATAATATTGTTCTGGAGATCTGAGCTTTTTGTTCATCAAAGTAGCGTACGTGCAATAAAAAACCAACCTATGATAACTCATAGAATTCCTATTCCTCATAAAACGATTAGTGCTTTTGTTTTTCCCATTCTATTCTCTAGTTCGTTTGTAAAAGTGCAAAAATTACATTGGGCTCTTATGTATGTTTTATGTACTCATACTAATAGTAATAAAAAAATTGTAGAAATCAAAAAATGACGTTAAGAGAGAACTTTTTTGAGTAGTGCCTTATGGAGTAGTTTTATTCCAAACCAAAAAAAGCATATGGAAAATCATCCATATGCTTTTTTACCTTATCTAGCTTTATGTAGATAGTGTTAGTTGCACTAACGTTAAGCTGCTATTTTAGTAACGTTTATTGCTAGATCCTTTTTAATATCTTGGTATGAGAACGTCGCTGTGAACTCTCCAAGCTCTTCAATCTTTTCTAATGAAAAGTTAGATGGTTGAAGAGAAACTCAATACTCTTTCGTTACGTAGGTAACTAATGATCTTGATGTGATACTATCATAGAGTTTGTTTTCTTCTGTCGCTTGTTTTTCAAAAAGTATTCCTCCGTTTTTTTCAATTTTTTCTATCATAGATAGTACTGCAGCTTGTTCTTCTTGTTTTGTCTTTTCAATACGCTTTAGAGAAGAAGCTTGTTGGTTTTGAGCTTGCTTATCATAGATGATTGCAATTCACTGAGGAACGAGCACATGAAGAGCGTAGTGAGTTTTAACTTCAATAACATCTCATGGTTGTCCCTTACCCGGAAGAGATTTCATAAGGAGAACTTTTGCTTTTTTTCAGCTGAATGGGCTGTTTTTCATAAAAACTAGAATAACAAGGTAAACAATGCTAATAGATATATGATTCTGTAGATAAATTGCAAGTGAATGATGGAATCTTTTTGTAAGTAATGCTTATAATAATTTTATTGTCAAGCATTGCAATTGGTAGCTAGATGAGTAGAATACTTTCTAGTTGTGCACTATGGATGTTATTTACTTGTTAGATGTGTAGTTTAATATGGACTTTTCTCAATATATTAAACGTCTAAAGAAATTTCTTTTCTGACGTAGAAATCGTTCCTCAAATAGGATTGGTACTGTTATGCCTTGATATTCTTGATCAAGGAGAACTGTATCGAGATGATCAGTAGGTTGAATGTTCTGAAAAAAACGTGATCGTTCATGATTTTTGATTTGGTTATGGCTGTGATGAGTTGTCGTTCTCCTTCCTTTGTTGTTGTGATCATATCGAGTGTATGCAAATGTTTTGAAGACACTTCCAAATATAGAACAAATAGAGAATGCTGATTTTAATCAGACAACAGTTATTACCGATAGAAATTGAGTAGAATTGTATAAGTTATTTGAAGAAAATAGAGATTATATTTCATATGATAAAATCTCTCCAACATTTGTGAATGCGATTGTCGCTACTGAAGATCAAAGATTTTGGGAAAATCCATGAGTTGATTGGAAATGAACGGTTAGAACTGCTATTAATAATGCAAGGTATGGTAAAGTCCATTGATGATCGACTATTACTCAGCAGGTAATTAAAAATATTCTTCTTACTCCAGAAAAGAATATTGCAAGAAAATTAAAAGAAATTATACTTGCGATAAAACTAGTAAAATATGTTAAAGTCGATATTAGCGATAAGTATGAAAACCTCTCTGACAAAGAAATTGATAGGAAAGTGAAAGAAAAGATTTTGGAACTGTATTCAAATTACATTTTTCTATGAAATAATTCATATTGATTAGAGATAGCTTCTCAGACTTATTTTTGAAAAAAAGCTATTGAGTTAGATGTTTTAGAATGAGCAATATTGGCCTGAATACCTCAAGCTCCTTCAAAGTATAACCCTTACTCAAATAGAGGATCTTTAATGTGAGATGTTGTTCTTTCTGATAAAAAGAATGATGACGGTAGTTCTCAAGAAATTCCATCATCAGCAAGAACACAGATTGTAAATCAACTTGTACAACTCATAGATGATACCTCATTTGCTTCCAAAACGAAAGATACATCATTGTTATCGTTTTTGACCTGATTGCTGTCTTGAAAAAGAACTATTTGATGAACAACATACGATATTGAATATGTTTTATGAAGGAAGGATTATGTCCTTTCTAGATTATATGATGAATCATATATCACTGAAACTGAGTTGAAAGAAGCTCTTCAAGAGTGATTTACCAAAGAATTTAACCGTGATCCTATCGAAATAAAAGCACCTCACTTTGTGTTTTGGGTTATTCAAGAACTTGAAAAAAGATATGATCAGGAGGTCTTACGTACATGATGACTTACCATTCAGACTACATTAGACTTTACAATCCAAAGGTTGGCTGAACAAAGTATAGAAGAAAATTTATGACATATTTATTCAAACCAAGCTTCTAATGCATCCTTGGTCTATACAGATTCACATAGTGGAGATATATTAGCATATGTATGATCAAAAGATTATAACAATGAAGACATAGATGGACAAGTTGACATGGTTCAAGCACAGAGACAACCATGATCAACAATTAAGCCACTGATATATTCTTTGTGATTCATTAACAATCAAATGACTGTTGATAGTCCTATCTATGATATTAACATGAAGATTGGAAATAATGAACCTCAAAATGCGGACGGTGAATTTCGATGATTGACTACAGTTAAAAAAGCATTAGCATGAAGTAGAAATATTCCTGCTATTAAGATGTTTATGAATGCATGATGAGAACCTGCTGTGAAAACGTTCTTACATGATTTATGAATGAGTAACTTAATCATGGATAGAGATCACTATGGATATGCTCTTTCTTTGTGAGCAGCAGAGACACCTATGCTTGAACTGGCAAATGCATATGCACATTTAAGTGCAATGTGAAAGCCAGCAAAGATAGATCCCGTTTTAGAAGTGAGGTGAGCTGATTGATCAATCTTATATAAGAAAGAACCAGAGCTTCAAAAACAGATAATTCCTTCATGAGTATCATATCTTATCTGGAATATTCTCTCTAACAAACAAAATTTCCCAGAAAGCCGGAGAAAACAATTTACGTTTCCATGAATCGATTTTGCGACGAAGAGTGGAACTACTAATGTTGTTAGATGAGATGAAAAATTTCCTAGAGATTGACGATTAGCTACATATACACCTTCTAAAGTACTTGTTATGCGAGCATGAAATACTGATTGAAGCTCAATGAAACGAGATGCATATGGTTGATGGATAAATAGTCCTGTTTGGAAATCGTTTGTTTGAAAACTAAAAGCAAACGGTTATCTTCAGCAAGAAACCATGCAAGAGAGAGAGGTAAAACAGGCAAATATCTCATTGATTTCATGAAAACTTGCTAATTACAATACTCCTTTAGCCTTTATGAAAAAATCTCTTGGATACATTCATTCTTTGCCTACTGAGTATGACGATCATATCTCAGCTCAGCAAGTAGACACTCTTTGTTATGGTAAGCCAACAGATTTGACTCCAAAAGATGCAATAGGTCAAGCATGGTATATTAGACCAGAGACAATTATGTCTGATAAGTATGATCAAAAAGATGTTCTGACATGGCGAAGAAACGGGTGAGCATCAAGCTATTCTAAAATGAATGGACAGTACTACACGATGGATCCAATTAGTGGTGAATGTAAAGATAGAGTTGCTATACAAGAACTCTGAGAAATTTCTATGAATTTGATGCAACCAGAAGAGTGACAGAAGGTTACGAGAACGTTCACCTTATGGCATCAAACGAAATCTCCTTTCAAGATAACTGACATGAAAGTCTACCTTTGAGATATTGAAATTTCATCTACAAGTTATAATAAAGAATGATCTGTTATTGACATAAGCGATGTTAAAATACCAGCTGAGATTGCAGACGGGGAGTATGTTCTAAAAGCTATTATCCGAGATGAAAAATGATATAGCGATTCAAGGTCTGTTAAAATAAAGGTGTGAAGTGTTTCTACGGATACAAATCCTCCGTATTTGGTTAAAGATAAAATTAAAGTCACTCCAACTGCAGATGGGGGATATTCGATTGTCCTTCTGTTTGGTGATGACGCATCAACGATTTGAGCTTGATCTGTTTCAATAGATTGAACTAAAGTACATTCATTTGATTGAAATGTAGCAACATTTACGGTAAAAGATATTTGAACACTTACTTATGAAGTGAAAGATTGAGTCTGAAATAGTGGAGTAGGTAAAGTTATTTTGAAATCAGATAAACCAGAAATACCTGTCCCTTCACCAGAAGAGGACGAGGTAAAACCTGAAGTAGCTCCAGAAGTTATCCAACCAGAGAATGCTCCTGAAAAGGAACTTCCAGTTGAGCAGGAACCAATTGAAGAACAACAAGTTGCTGAACCAGTGAAAGAAGAACCTCCTTTACTGGAAAATACTCCTCCTGAAAAACCCGAGGTGATTGATGAGAATTCGGATGATGTTGTACTTCAAGAAGGAGAAATCGTTGATGCAGTAAATAGAATGTTTCCTACAGATCCAGTTGTTCAATAGAAAAAATAGAACATACCCTCTAGCTTAAGACATATATTGTAAGACAATTTTCTTGAATATCGTATACAATTTACAGGATGAACGTTGTAAGTGAACAAGACTACTTTCTTGATTGTTTTTTTAGTATAAGGAGAGAATTTCTGCTCTCTTTTCGATTCGATGATTTTTTTCAAGATTGAGAAATATAGACAATTTCTTTGAGCGTAAAATCTGTATATGTAATAAGATCTTGTAATTCACTGAGTGTGAACAGATGGTAGTATCTGTGATGAACCACATTATTGCTCTTCCAGTTAGGGTCTTTTCGTGGTATCAGAAGATCATTTCGTTTTGTTTTTCAAAGAGCTAGAATAGCTTTTCAAACTGCGAAAATACATTCCTTACGATATTTCTTTAAAAATCGTTCTGAGTACGATCGATTCACAAGAATACACGTTCATCAATAGTTTAACGTATGATACATTGCACGCAGTGCTTGAATCCTTTCTTGTTTCGTTTGAAGATGATGGAAAGAAGCAAGTCATAGGATGCAATCAACTGATTGTTGGTCCGTTTGAGTGAGGTGTCACAGCATATCATTTACTTCAAATGATGCTTCAGGATAATTTTTTGAGGCAGTTTCTATCATTCATGGAGAAATGTCGACTCATGTATATGATATCTGTACTCATTCAATACGTAATCGTTCATGAATTCTTCCGGTTCAGCATCCGATATCTAGAAGTGATGCGTTGTTGTTTTCCGTTGAGGTTACAACCATCTTTATTTCTGGAAGAATATGGTCTAATTCTGGTCGCTTATGAAATCATCTTGTATTATGAAAATGCTTTGCTTGTGAATCATAGCAAGTGATGAGTTGGTTAGTTAGTTTTGAGTGATTTGTTTTCATGCGTGATGA
>CALCME010000135.1 GCA_937965925.1 Candidatus Absconditabacterales bacterium
CCGATTGGGTTACCTCATAAACAGGTTCAATTTAGTCATGCAGGCAAGAATGTCAACTCACGCTACCATGCCCGCTAAAGCGGGTGGATTTACGGATCCATCAGGTGAGACATTAAAAGTCATTTACTATAATTCTATATCATTATATTGAGAGTATACATTTCTTCAATCTTTGTTACTTAGATCCTTACCATGTTTCAAACACAACTTGAACAGTTCTATACTCATCTAAAAAACATCCAAATCGCTTCTACGATTTGGAATATCTTGGCGAACGATCAGAACAATCGTATGCCTCATGAAGCTCAACCAACAAGGACCGATCAGCTTTCTTTCATGAACACACATATCAAGTCTCTTAGTCATGATTGGAACTATCAACAGCTCGTCCAGTGATTATATTTTTCTAGAAAGACTCTTTCTGGCAAGGATCTGCGTTGTGTAGAACTCGCACAGCGATGATTGAATTTTTCTACCAAATACCCTGATGAGTTTACTATCAGATTTTCAAAAGCAAAGTCAGAAACGCTTGAGATGCGACATCTCGCAAAAGCTAAAAATGATCGATCTCTCTTTGCACCCGCGTTGGAAGTATCATTGTGACTCGCCAAAGAGTATGCATCGATTTTTAATATAACAATGAAACCATTTGATGTATGGCTTGATGGGTCTCATCCATGAATGAATACGGAAAAAATCCAAGCATTATTCGAACCACTCTTGAGAACATCTAAGCATATTCTCTCCATCTCAAGTACACTTCCACAAAATGAGAAACTACATATTACAGAGTTTAGTCGTAACTCTTTATATGAACTCTTACACGATCTACTTTGACGTATTTGATTTGATTTCAAGCAGGGAAGACTAGATGTAATAGGTCGACCCTACTCAGAAAATTGTGGACCAGGAGATGAACGTATTCATATAAGCAATACAAAACCCTTACTAGAAAGTATTCTCGCATGACTTCATGAATGTGGACATGGTCTTACAGATATGTTTATTAATCCTGACTATCATCGAACAAATATTCATAGGTCACTCCCTATATGAATTCATGAATCTCAAGCACGTACCCTTGAGAATTTTATAGGAAGATCTAAACCATTCTGTGTCTTTCTTACCGACCTGCTCAATCAGTATTTTTGAGATATTATGAAATGGAATGCAGAAGAAGTCTACCAGTATATGAATCACGTCTCTCCAGAGATGATCAGAACCAATGCTGACGAACTCACTTACAATATTCATATTTATATAAGATTTCTCCTAGAAAAAGAACTCTTTGAGGGAACAACTACTGTCCATGAGCTACCAAATAGATGGAATAAACTTTACAAAGAGCATCTGTGATGTGACGTTTCAAATGATACACTCTGAGTACTCCAAGATCAGCACCGAGCACTCTGACTCTTTGGATACTTCCCTGCATATACGATAGGAAACTGTGTAGCTGCTCAGCTGTGGGAAGAATATAGAAAAGCTCATCCTCATCGAGGCGAACACTTTATGGAAGGAGATTTTTCTCATTATCTTTCCCGATATCAGAATGCAATACGACGACACGGAAATATGTACCATCCAGACACGCTGATTAAAAATGCCACGTGAAAAGATCTCAGTGCTGATGCACTTGAGAAATATCTCGATGAGAAATACTTGGCTATACCTCGATCTCCTGACAAAGAAAACACCATGATACAAGAACGAGCGATGAACGAAGCACTTATCTCAGAAAGATACTACAAACAACAAAAAATGAAGACACTCGTTGATGAGAATAAAACACACTTTGATACTGCCTATCAAGCGATGGCTTGAGATCTAAGTTATATATCTGTAGAAGACCAAAGAGAAGGAATCCAACTTCTTACAAAAAGTCCTGCTGTAGAAATCTCTCAACCACAATCAAAGAATGAAAAAAATCATGATCAAATCGAGACGAAAACTATGTAATTCTCCCTACTTCTGTGCAATCTTTCTCTATGAAGATCTAGTCTATTAGTTTCACAAAATACTTCGCTATGTCCTTGTAGAACTTAGAACGATATTTTTTATCTTTCTCAGGAAATCGAATACCTGGAGCAGAGTTGATTTCAATCAGGTATGGTTTCTTGTCTGTACTACACCAAGCAAAGTCACACGTATAGATGTCCTCTTCTTTGATTCAAATCTTTTTTTGAATCTGTTTACTCATAACAAGAAGTTCCTTTGGCAGATCTTTCATCGGTATCGAAAATTGACTTCCTCATCATGCGATGTTACTTTTGAGACTTCATTTTTTTGGTTGCCTGATATAGTTCATAAACGGCTTTCTTCCTTTAAAAACAATTCTCACATCGTGATTACCTTCCACAAGTCATGGATATCATCATGTGAAGTTCTTGAACTCTTGCACGATATGAAATGTCTCCGTTCACTTATAGCTACTATAGACCTCTGGGCTCTTGAGTTCTTTCTGTGTATAAAAATTGATTCCATATCATCACGTCCCTCCTACTGGTTTCACTACGACTTTCTTTCCAAATTCTTGCTGCATTCGTTTATAACAGTAGAATGTCGTTAGTAGTGTAGTTTTTGGCTGAAATTCAGCAAGAAATTGATAGACTTCATATTTGTTTGACTCAATATGTTTCAATCTCATACTTGGTACTGTTTTGAACGGAGCATACGCAAACATATGATCCATATGCTGAAGTCATTGTGATGTTCTTACTCGTAGAATATCTGGCTGATATGGCTCATTAATGATTTCCATATCATCTTCTCACACAAGAACATGTTCTGAAAACTCACCTTTTTGCTCATTGTAGTAATGAGGACTTACATAGTGTAATTCTACTCCTTGGTCGTTAAATTCCTGTATAAGTTTTTTCTCACTCTCAAAATAAAAGTCATACTTTGGATACTCTCTTTGATAACTCGTTAATATTGCCGCTTTTTTCATAGTTTTTATTTTTGATTAAGAGATAAATAAAATAAATTCTTTAAATTGGACTCAATTTTTCTCCTCGTACCTCATCAACCAGAATTTATCAAGCTTAGATATAATTTCCTGTGAATACTGATCTTTTACCTGACTCAGATATTCTAAGTTTATTGACGCATGAGCAATAAGTCAAAAAAATCTCCCTACTAACAGGGAGATAATATTAGATCAACTGAATAGTAAATTAATATAGAATTTAGACATAATTTACTACGTAGTCTATCGCCGTAAGTGCAATTAAGAACTTCTATTTGGTCTAAACGCAAGAGTACTCAAAACGTCTAAATTCAAATGCGATATACTATAATTTAGGATTTCGTGAAAACATGTATCTGGCCTTCATTATGTTTACTGGTAACATGTTCGGTGGTTCATCATTCTCGATCTTGTATCTTAAACACATACGAGATAAATTTTGCACCAGGTTTCATCTCAGAAAGTAATTTTTCTTTCATTCTTACATTCACCGTATCTGGAAGTCAGAACGTATAGATCACGTCAGTATTGCTCAGATCAACCTTAAAACCGTCTTTCCAGATAAGCGACAGATTTGGTGGTCCTGAGATTTTCTTCCAGATTCGACTTATTACAAATAACGGCAATGCCAACTCTACTCAGATTGCGTGTGCTTGTGGATTTTGTTGGGCTACATACGTACTTACACGACTCGTTCACGATCAGAACTCCACGAAGGTTTGCCCTTCTTTTAGATCAGCTAAAGTTGAAATCTGCTCTAGATCCTTACTCCTTGTAGGTACTCGCGGAGCAAGTGAGAGTGCTCATCTTGCAATTCATGCAAGAACTAGAAATCCTCATAGTTGGAGAAAAAAGATTCGGTCCATATATATTATTGAATAGCAAAGATTGTCATGCAAAGATATCTTGTAAGCGATCGTCATTAGGAGTCGTACGATAGTGAGTAGTGCTCATCTCGTCAAGATGGATTATTCAGAAGATTGCCACGTCGTGTACTCATCGCAATGACGAAAGATTAGGGGCTCTACATGTTTTCGATCTGGGAAAACTACCTGTCATTACGAGACGAACGATAGTGAGTCGTGCTCATCTCGTGAAGATTGATTATTCAGGAGATTGCCACGTCGTACTCCATTACATTCCGTACTCCTCGCAATGACGGATATAGGAACTAGTTTTGATTCTTTACGCTGCATTTCGAGATTAAATCATATCATTTCATCTCTCATACGAGTTCTCCGCCAATAACTTCAGTAAAGCAGAAAATCACTTTTGTTCAAACGTATCTAATCAGTGAATTTCAAACGTAGCGATTACTTTTTTTACACAATCAAACATTCCATATAAGATAGGAAACTTTTTCACTAGCCATGCTCCACGACCGACTCTCAGTAGTACCTGCTCTTTTGATGTATAGTCGATAAGATCAAACCGCATACCATTCTCTAGCGTCCACCTCAGTCCGTAT
>CALCME010000136.1 GCA_937965925.1 Candidatus Absconditabacterales bacterium
ATGGTATCCAAAAAGCAAGAAGAAGAAATATCACATATTGATCCATCTTTATTTTGGAGAGATACAATCTAAGAAAAAGAACTACATAGATCAGAAATATAAGAACAATTCAACTCACCACCCATAGTCTCAATCTTGTCATTCAATACGATCATATATATAGAATCACACGCATTGCAGCAGAAAGCAAGATAACGAGAGTATTTCATACTAATATTCATAAAAGAATCTTTCTTATTCAGATCATTCATTCTTTCTGTCACTGAAACAGCATATATATGATACCATTTATAGCTGAGATTCAGATCAGTTGCCAAAATCATGAATGCACATAAGAAGAATATGAATCAATTCAATACTCAACCAAAAGATCATGACTTCAAAAAAAGAAGAATGTAAACTGAATAATCACGAACAACAAATAGACAACATTTACTCATCACAAAATCACATACTGATATATTGATCATATATAAATATCATATTTTTTAAGTACATTAGGTTTTTTATATGCAAAATATGTATATATCACTCATAACATAAAGAAACTACTCAAGAGGATTCACAAAACATCTCACCACATATTCCAGATAGAAAATGAAGAAAAGAAACGCTCAAGAGGAAACGCAATATACTCATAGAGTAAATTGTTGAAAACTTTATCTGCAGACGCAAGTAATGGAATAATAAGACAAAGTAGTCAGAGCAAGATCCCTCATGCTCGTATTCCTTGATTAAATTTCTGATTCTTTGTGATTGTAAAAGCACGCATATTTTTTATTCAATCCAATGGAAGAGCGAAATAAGCTGATATTCAACTAAACAATTGAACTATATATGCACATACATATCGCAACCATTTAAATCCAAAATCGTCCGATAAAAGTTTTCCCGATAAAAGAAGTAGCAATATAACATCTAAGATAAGAAGAAATAGAACCTGAATTAAGAACAAAGATTCATTGGTATACACTGCGAACCATAGACTTGTTGTAAGAATTAAGACTCCCACTCATCTCACACTTGATCAAAACGACTTTTCCTTGTATCAAAATATTACATACACTCATCATCGAAAGAATAAGTGAAATAAGAGAACTGACATTCCCGGATACTGTCATCAGGTATCTACAAAAAAGATATATATTAGCAGTCACATCACCAATGAAAACACTATCAGTTTCCGCCCAGAAATTGGAATTAAGTATTCTTTTTCTTTAATTCATTCTTTCATAAGATTACTGTTACCAATAGTATTTACTTCCTCTTTAATCGATGGTATACTCTCATTATTTTGCTCAAAGAGTTCTGGAGAACGATCATAGTTCATTGGTAGTCATAATAATGATGATAAAGGTATATTTCGATACGAGATAGTAAATCGAGCTACTCAAACAACTATTCATGATATAAATATTCCTATCCATACTGAATAAACTAAATCCAATAAAGTCATTGATGAATCAAACGTAACTAACATCCAGAAGCCAATAAATCATAGCACGAGAACTAAGAGAACAACAACTGGAATGAGTAATAGAATATAGATAATTCGTTTTTTGAGCATAACTTAATTTATGTACAAAGTATATATCGTAGATTTCTCAAGATTACTATATGTTTCCAGTCTTTAACTATAATTCTGTTTCAAACGATACATCTTGACTGTACCATCTAGATCCGTTGTCTCAAATTTCTCATCATAAACATTCCTCTTCTCAAAATTGATAGACATATCAGAATAAATTTCTAAAATTCATTAGTTCTCATAGTTTACTCTTAGATCAATCAAACACGTAATAACGACAACCACCTGTAAATTTATCTGAGTTTTTTGTTACAAAGACTAGACGATTTTCTTTCATTTTATCAGCATAAACTTCAACTAGATCATCTACTTCTCATATCACCACATATCACTCATGAAAATCAGTATGATCATCAACCACAATAAAATCAGAACGAACCTTTTTTGTATGAAATTCAGATTTTGTTAAGTTTCTTAGAAGTAAAGTTTTTTCTTCATGAAAGAATAAAGCGTCATAATTTCAATCCATATCTATATTAACTTCCTGCTGAACTAAGTTTAGTTTAATTATTTTATCTTTTTGATCTTCCTTATATTGATCACTGAAATAGTATTCTAAACGATTCTCAGCCTGTTGATAACCTATATATACGTATATAATGAAGGTTAAAATCATTAAACCAAACAATATAAGAATATTTTTAAATGTTTTCATAATCCATCTAAATTCTAAAATTAATAGCTTTATTTCTTTAATATCATTCCTGGAGTTAAATAATATATAGTATTTGAACTTTCATCATTAAAAGAAGATAATCATATAGATTCTGCATATTTTTCTATATCAAATCAATATAGATCATCAATATATGAAATTGGTAAATTATTTCATGGATACTTAACTCATAATAAATATCATCTAATAATAGAAAGAGCATCAAGTTTTTCGTTATCAGGAGTATCCATCTTTACTTCATTTCAATCGGGATCCATGATTTTCAAATCAACTCAATATTGAGCGTAAAGAGATCACTTTATAATTACTTTTAATGACAGTTCTCCCATCTTTCAAGCATATCAAAAATTAATATTTCACGGATCATCGACCTTAAATATTTTTCATCACATTATCAAGTTAGCATATCATCAGTATCAACCTTTATTCACGTCAATATTTTTAAAGTCCCATTCTCACCAATCTGGCCAAACTTTACGTGTGAAATAAGAATAAAGTTCAAGGATATTATTAGATGAGACTCAAACCGTCTTTTTCTTCTTACGCATTTTTTCACCAGATTCCATGAGTTTTTTTCTAAAATCTTCTGTAACCTCTGGAACACTAAATCAAGAAGCAACATGATCATGAATATATAAAAATATAGATTCAGTTTTCATTTCTAAATTATTCTCAACAAATCTCTCTAATATGCTCAATATTTCTTTTTTTCTTGATCACTCATTTTTCCTTCACTCATCAACAATTTTCTTAATTATTCTATTATACTGATCTTCATTTTTTAAATTAGTATATGGATTTAAACAGGACTCTCATTGAATCAGATCGTTATTTACCTCATATTCTCTTAGTCATACAAAACAATTCCGTGCAGTAGATTCATGTCACACTTCACATGTAGATTTGTATGCTTTATAAAACTTCGCTCATCTTTTTGTAGTACATATTCTTCCTCACCAAGTGTCATCAAATCAATCTTGTACTGCACTTGCTATCTCTAATCCGCCTCATTCATCACCTACACTCGCTATACTCACGCCTCTCTTCACTTCACCTTTCTTTCCATCACTCTTCACATAGGTAATCTTCCATTCTCCCTTCTTTTCATCGATCAATGCGACTGATGCTTTGTCTGTAATTTCCACCTTCTCTGTTCCTCACTTACTATACTCTATCTGTGCACTCTTTGGAACGACATCTCGCTGGACTGTTGCAAATGCAAATCATAATCAGGGGAGCGAAAGAGATTCTAATTTTGGATTGTATATTGGAGTACTCTCCTCCTTCTTCATTCCCCACAACTCCCCTATCTCTTTCTCACTTAGTGCACGATTGTAAATACGCAGATCATCAATCGATCCTTCGTACGGTTTTACATATCACTTTCCTATTGTTAGTGCATTTGCTGAGAGTTTTGGTTGGAGAAATGATGATGGGATTGCTTTTTCTGTTCTGTCTCCGTTCACATACATCCAGAACTTCTTCGCTTTCAAGTCTCTTACAAACGCTACATGATTCCATTTTTTCAATGTAACTGAGTTTTTTGAGTGCATTCATGTATATGGTGAACCATTTCATCATCTTGTTCCAAAGAATCACGTCATTCTCCCACTTGGTTCTTGGGTCATAGTGAATTCTCATCCATATGCTTTTGCTATCGGGTTCATTCTTTCAGCAAATGAGTCTGGTTTAAGCCACATAGATACGGTTAGATCTCAGGTCATTTCTTCTCCTATACTTGCTGGTATACTTAGTGTTGTTTTTCATAACTGGAGTGATTTCCCTATCGCTCACTCTCCATATAGTGGACTTCACGAGACGCTCGTTGTATAAGACTTTTTGCTTTCATTGGTTGTCTCATCAAATGTTCGATGTCAGATAGGTTCTTGCTGTGGAACAATAGTTTTTGGTTCTTTTTTTAGACTCCGAAGCTCCTGGACTTCTTTTTCACTCAGTGAACGATTATAGATACGCAGTTCATCCATTGTTCACTTATACATTCCTGCATATCATTTCCCTATCTTTAGTTCTGATCCTCATGCACTTGCTTTTGTGAAAGCAGTCGGTATTCATCTTTCTGTTTTCTTTCCGTTCACATACACCTGTCGTTTCATCGTCTTTATATTCTTCACCATCGTCACATGATTCCATTCTCCTTTCTTCACTTCATCACCTGGTCTGAATCAGGCATATGGGTGTCAATTTGTTCCTTTTAGTCAAAAATAGGTAGAAATCCTTCCATTTGGTTCTTGGGTAAATGAGATTTCTCCTCCATATGATTTCGAGAGAGGATTCTGTCTTCCAACGAATGTATCTGGTCTTATCCAGAACGACACCGTCATATTTCACGTAATCTGTGGTCATATGTGATGAGGGATGCTCAACCAACTCGTTCATAGTTTCACTCACTTCCCTTGTATTCACTCAACATAAGCTATTTTCCCTTGCTCAGATAGATCGTAATTTCCTATTTTATCCTTCGTGTTCCCGTCAAACGGAAGGTAGAGAATTGGTTCTTGTTGTTCTGGCATTTTTTTCACTTCTTTCAATTGAACATCAAGGCTCATCCAATAGTATCTCTTTTCTCCTGTGCTATAGATTAATGGTCTCAGCGTCTCTTTTGAATTAAAATTATGTGTCTTTATGTTCCATGCTCCTCCTTGTGTCCAGCTCTTTGGTGAAGCTTCCATCTGTGGCTGTTTATTATACAGGCGGACAAACCTAATTGGGATCTCTTTGGTCGAATATACGGTCACGATGTCTCATGGCTGTTTCAGTAATGTTGTTGGTTTCACTGTTATATCAATAGAAACCGTTCTCTTATATTGATCGATAATAGTTACCTTCGATTTACCTGGAACCAATCACATAATATGTATTGCTTTACCTACGCTCGCTATTTCCAGTCATGTCTCTTCTCCTCAGGTTTCATTGTCCAGTTCACCAGTAGATAGTACTTCTGGTCACTGTATTTGAGCAAGAGCTTCTAGTTCTTCATCTGTTGGAAGTGGAACCAGTTCTCCAGTATCATCAACGGGGAGTTCTTCATACTCCTCTTCCACCGATCAGATTACAAACTCATCACTATCTCATCATTCCTCTTCTGCACTTGCTATTTTTACCCCGCCACTTGCAGAATCAGCAAGCATTATATTATGATTTGCTTTATTAATCGTATACGATGGCGTTCATCAAAAGACCTTCACCGTAACGATCTCTCCTGCAGTCACTGATAGTGCACTTTTTGAGACCGTCAATTTACTTACTTCTTTGATCCAGCATCACTTCCTCATTCCTGGATATGGATCTCAGAACGTCGTATGAGTACACACCGCAGATCATGTTTCATATCGTTTTTCATTGAATTTTCACTTATTTCAATACGCGACTATATATGATCATCTGAAATCACAACTCTGATTGTGCTCTGCACAGTACTCCCATCATGTTCACTCTGGTGGATCCAATGTTGTCAATGCTGTCACGATAAGATCTACTTCATATGAAAACCCTCTTCACATCACCTTATCCTCTACATGAATAACTAACGTATCATTCTTATCCATCTTCTCCGTCTCTACACTCATATTCAATCCACTTTGCTTATAAGCATAGTGTACTCAGCTTTTACTACTTACACTCTTTATTGGCATTCATTCACTTCCATTAAACGAAAGTTTATCTCTCTGTTTTACTTGGATTTCATCCATTTGTGATGTTACTGTTACTGTTTTCTTCTTTCACTGAGCATCAGTAATTATAAAAACCGTTCTTCATCACTTCAAGACCATATAATGTAAGTTATTATCTTTTGTTGTTTTTCCTTTTCCATGAGAAATAGAGACTGATGCATTTCCTGTTTGTGTGATCTTATATGGAACTACTCATCCAGTAATAGTCACTGTATTCATACTTCATGATCTAATACGATCTACTTTTTCTGTAGATACCTTCAATGGTTGGGTTTCTGTTTTTACTGTTAATTCAACTCGTTGATATTTCTTTTCTTTTCTATTATAGTGCCTTACATAGACTGTTTCAATAGGTTGAAAATTTGTCGTGTCTATTTCCCATTTTCATCCATATCGGTATCATTTAGGTCTCTTCTTATAGGTAATTTCTGTTTTTGCTTTCGTTTTTACATACATAATTGGAAGATCATATGGAGCATTCAACTTCAATGATTCTCCTCTCTTTTTAGTAATCACTTTTGGGAGAACATTCAAATTGATACGTCTTGATTGCTTATGCTGATCGGTAACTACAACATCCACTCTCCCTGGTCTTAAGGCTTGTAGTGGAACAGTCATTCTCCAGTTTGATGCTATCTGAACGGTTCATGATCAAGACGTTGCTTCTGTAGGTGCTCGATCACTCTCATCATCTCATGTACCAGTCTCACTTTCATCTGGCACCATTGCTAGTTGTTCTTTAGTCGGGACTACTTCTACTTCTACTTCTAGATCTGGTTCAACATCAACCCCATCATCTACAAGTCATGTATAGCTCTGTATCACTCGTTCTTCTTCAGAATGTTCATTTACGCCACCAGATCACGCTGATGCGACTTCTATATCTTTGTGTGTATTTTTAATTCGCCCGATACGATCATTCCCTTTTATGATTGAGAGTTTCCCTGCTCATCAAGCAGCACGTATTAATGTCGTCTGTCAGACTGTCATATTCAATGACTTGAAACTAGATGTAATCGGTGGTTTGTTTACCTTTGTATGTAATTCTAGATACATAAATTTACGCTCCACCCTATTATAGATCTGGACATAAAGTGTATCATTTCAGACAATCGAAGATGCTTTCAAACGTCGATACGTATCGTTTGCTGTTCGTCGTTTCTTTGGTTTTTTTGAAAAAGACAGTTGTTCCCATTTTTTTGTTTTTGACCACATTTTCCTGATCGCAAGATTCCCTGTAGAGGTCAAATTTAGCGTTTGATTATAATTTTTTGTAATCACTTTTGGGCTAATGATTACTTTCATCTTTTCACTCCTTCCGTTGCTATACTTCACATAGATATAACTGATTCCTGGTCTTAGAGCAACAAATGTTGCAGCCTTCCCATTCACTGATGCAATTTCTACATCACCTTCTGGTGCTACGGTGTTTTCTTCATACGAGACATCACTCTCGGGATCTTGTTCCTCTCACCTTTGATCTATCTCCTGTAACATCTCTTGAGTCACCTCTTCTTCACCTATCTCTGCAGGAATCTCTAACAAATTTCATGATCATATATCAGTGAGATCTTTATCGTCTTCTCATACTACGGTGTCGCCATCAATCAGTTCTCATGTTGCTTCAGTTCCTCCAGCATTTGCTACTCTTACATTCTGAGATGTTCCATTGATCCATCAGATATTGTGATTAGCTTTCCAGTATGAGTAATTTCATCATTGTGATCACACCTGAATCGTCTTCATCTGCCCCACTTGCATCTTTATTGTCCCATTTGCTGTGAAGTAATCAGGAACATCATAGTAACTATCTGGATACGATAACTTCTTTACTGGTTGTATTTTCTTATTAGTACTAAATTTCATTTGTTGGGTATATTTTCTTTCGTTACGTCGAGTCGTGTCTGCTCATTGTTCATAGGTATTTAGAAAGGTTACGGCTATATCTCAAGGAGAAGTTGGTAATGCATTAATACTAAAATACTTAACGCGTGTTTTTTGTCGATTTCAGTAGGCATTTTTGAGGTATTTCTTGTTCCAGTAATACCTTGCACTCAATCAGTATACATATCACAATCTTTGTCGAGATTCTCAAAATCGTTCATAACTTTCTCCTCATCTACGTCCAATCTCTTTCTTCACCGTTTCTTCTCCTCTTACAGATCTCTTAGACGATTCTTCATCCAAATACGTTTTTAGATCTGTTTCTTTTACCTGCACTACAATGTTCTGCGTACGTCATTTTATATCTGTTACATACAGGATTTCATCTCATGGAACAAGTCATACGATCGTAAATCATTGCTTTCATGCACTCGCTATTTCTATCTGTTCTTCACCTTCTCATCAACCCTCATCAGCATCTGGATTCTTCTTAAACTCCTCTCCTTCCAAAAGATAGAATCATCATGATCACATCTGTATTGCTCATGTATCTACGAGCATTTCTGATGATTGTTGAAATATTTCTCGCTCCTTGTCAGTAATATTTGAGCTAAACTCATCTTTAATTGTAATTAGATCCTCGCTTCATTCATCTTCTTCCTCCTCTCATGCACTTGCAACACGTGTTCCTCCTGTCGATCACACGTATCAGACTACTCATCATCACTTTCTTCTTACTTGGAATGGTCAATACCCATCTAATCAGATATGTATTGTTTGTCATACATTCATCTGAAGTTGATCATGACTCATTGAGAATGCTTTAGCTTTTTGTTGGCGTTGAGCTTGACTGTCTTCTCTTGCTGTTGCTACGTTAACGGTAACTTGCATAATCCCAAATCTATCATCCTTCTTTCGACTAGCAGTATTTCGTACTGGAAGCTGTATTGTATATGTTCCTAGCATCTTTCATGACACATAGTAGAGTTGACCTATTCTGCTATTTCGTCTACTATATGCAACTCCATATCCATCATGATTTTGTTTTGCTTTGATCCATCTATTTGTGTTTGTTGCTGTTAACCATACCGGCATTCTCAATCACACATCGGTTCATTGCTTTACTGTTACGATTCTTTCTGTCGTAATTACTTCTATTTGAAGTTTCTTTCCATCTCAATCTA
>CALCME010000137.1 GCA_937965925.1 Candidatus Absconditabacterales bacterium
GTCGTAATATTATTTGCAAACGAGAGCATCTGATCGTTCTGTGAGTCCACAAACTGAAAAGCAACTTCTAGTTGAACATCTTCACCTTCTTCAAAATGATAGAACACTGGAGAAAGAACTTTCTGTGTTCCTACAAGATTACGCAACCAGGTTTTAATTCCTCACTCATAGTAAAATCTCTCTTGTTTCCCGCTTGTTGTTCTTTTATCAATCACGGTAAAACATACTCATGGAGTAAGATATGCAGCATGCTTCATTCTTGTTGCGATCGTATGATACGAGTATTCCATCGTATCAAAAATCGTATCATCTGGAATATACGTAATATTAGTCCCATTTTTGTCAGTTTCACCTATCACTGAGATATCTCATTGAGGTACTCATTTTTTAAATTCCTGCATATGGATTTTTCATCACTTATGCACCTCTGCACGCATATATGAGGACAGTGCATTTACTACAGAAGATCATACCCCATGAAGTCCTCATGATACTTTATATGCTCATTTTTCAAACTTTCCTCATGCATGAAGCACGGTGAGAATAGTTTCTAGAGCAGACTTTCCCGTCTTGGGATGAATATCCACTGGAATACCACGTCCATCGTCCATTACGGTTATTTTTGATCACTTTTCCATGATCAGCGTAATATTGTGACAGTACCCTGCGAGTGCTTCATCCACAGCATTATCCACAATCTCGTAGACCATATGATGAAGTCCTCTTGTATCGGTCGATCCGATATACATTCACGGCCTATGTCTTACTGGTTCTAGTCCTTCTAGAACCTTAATCTGCGACGCGTCATACTTTTGTTCTGCCATTCAGAAAATATGTGTAAGTATAAAGAAATGAGTTTACTATAGCTAAGCTATGCATGAAAACAACGAATGAGGGGGAATTTGTATTGACTTAGTGCGATATTTAACCATAAAAACATTTCACAAAAAAAGTACACCAAACTATATATGAGTATATCATACTCAACATCTTCATTTATTTATTTCATACTATCTCTTACACAATGGAAAAACTCATACTTCAAAAAAAGGATATCGATACTCTTAGAGATTTGTTAAAGAACATACTAATCTAGCAGGAAAGAATATCAACTAAAAATATTTGCATAAGAAAAAATCAAAAAGACAATATCACTTCTGAAAGAAAGTAATGAAAATGATGAAATAACACTTCCATTAAGTCAAAGCAATTCATACTCATTTCAAAGTGAAATTAGTAAATTATTCAATTCAGGATGATCATTTTTACGTGAAAGAAAAAAAAAGAATAATAATAATAAATCAAAGAAAACTAAAAAAATCAACTGAACTCCACTAAATCTAAATGATAGATGGTAAACTCGAATAAATTTGAATAGGTGAATACAACTAGATACTAAACACCGAATGTAGAGAATTCATATATTGACTTATTTGCAATTGTAATTGAATTTTGATTTCACCATTACATAGTTAATATTGATAGGAATATTTAATATAGCTAATTTTTAGAAAGAACCACAAAACATAGAAAACATAAAATAATATTGACTCGAAGTTAAATAAAATTATAGTATATTTTTTATCAAATAAACGTAAAGAATGAATCAATCTAATAAAGTCAAAATTTCTCATTTAAAAAATAATTGAACTGATGTAAAGGTTCGAAGAAAGATATTTAGTCTTACCTCAAGTTTACTAAAATGAAACAAAACTCAAATAGAAGACAGAATTAAGAATGTTTTCAATTTGATTCAATGAGTTACCCCTGATTCACTTGTTTTAGACGAAAAGTTTCTTAAGTGATGAAAATTTACACCATTCTATGATAAATTTAAGGGAAAGAGTATAACAGAATTAAAAGAACTGCTCTTAAGTGACGAAAATGTATTCAATGAGAAACCAGAAGAAGGAGTAGCAGTTCGTGACGAAAAAATCACAGCATATCTTAACGGTGAATAGAGATTTTTAATAAATTCTCCAATCGTTAATAAAGTCATTGCACTTTAGAGATTCAACCATTGGTTTGAATCTCTTTTTTTAAACATTCTATACTAATAAGTTGTTAGCTATATATTTGGTAACGTAACTATAAATATTAGATTAATTCATAAAAAATAAGATATAAACAATACTTGATAATTACAAATCATTCTTGAATTCTTGAAAATCTCTAAGCGTTTTTTCTTCCATATTTAGTTTCATCGTATTAGCATCAACATATGGATACCCAGAATAGTAATTGAATTTCAAGTCACCAAGTTGTTCTTGCGTCTCAGAAATAAATAATGTTTCCATACTTTCAAGTAAGTTCTTGGACTCATTACTTTCATACTTCTTATCAAATGATCATTCAAGTTTTTTCATACATATAGATAACCAATTAAAATCAAGATTTATTACTGTTTATATTAAATTATAGATAAACAGAACTATCGAAACTATCATCCATCCCCTCCCCCCATCATCGCTCCCATATCACCAGTAGCAAGTCATTCCATTCATGGTGGCATACCAGGAACTCATGGCCCACCTTCTGGTGGAGCTTCTTCTTCCTCGTCTTCCATAATTCATAGTCTCGCAGCAATCTCTGCATCGACAAACTCTTTCTTACGTCCGTACTTTTTCGCACTATACTCTTTCAGTATTGCTCATACCTTCTTGGATCTATACTCGGTCGTATAGATACTATCCAATGAGAATGGACGCGTAGTTGTATTATTAATATTGAGCTTTATATATGCTTTATAGTTTGAGATACCAAGAATATCTGGTGCAGAAAGCACTGGTTGGTATTCCTTCTCGAGAAACTCAGCATCCGGTGCACCTACCTTAAATGACTGCATCGTTCACACATTACCAAAAACCGCATCTTTTACTTGAGACTTCTCAGCTCACGTACCATCTAGCTGTGCAATAAACTGA
>CALCME010000138.1 GCA_937965925.1 Candidatus Absconditabacterales bacterium
GAGAAACAGCTTCTTTTTCTCTCTCAACGTGAAGATAGTCTCAACAAAAAAGAAGAAAGAATAGAAATCAAAGAAGAAAAGATTGATAGTGTTCGTAATGATATAACAACACAGCAAGAAGCACTAAAAGAAAAAGAGACTATGATTATGCAACGTATGGTTGAAATTAGTTGAATGACACAAGAAGATGCATATCATGAGATACAAGAACATGCACGTATAACATATCAGAAAGAGATAGCGAGTTTTGTAGATAAGGTAAAAAAAGAGAAACAGTTAACAGCCAAAGAAGAAGCACATAAAATTGTTGCAGATATCCTCCCGAAGGTCTCACATGAATATGTGGGAGAGTTCACATCAGTCTTAGTCGATCTCCCGAACGAAGAGACAAAGTGAAGAATAATCGGAAGAGAAGGAAGGAATATTTCGCACTTTGAGAGAGTATGTTGAGTTAATCTTGTCATCGATGATACTCCACTCGTCGTAAAAATTGCATCACATAATCCACAGCAACGCTATATTGCAAAAATTGTTCTTGAGAAACTGATCAAAGATGGTAAAATAAATCCTGTACATATAGAAAACACCTACGCAAAAACAGTCGAAGAGTTTGATGAACTGGTTATGGAAAAAGGAAAAGAAGCTTTTTCTATTCTAAATATTCCACTCCTCCACACAGATATTGTAGAGCTCGTATGACGCTTCTTCTTCAGATACAGTTATGGTCAGAATCTCTGGCAGCATAGTATCGAAGTTGCTAATATGGCCGCACTTATTGCTGATGAGTTATGATACGATACGCTAATTGCAAAGAAGGCATGACTTCTTCATGATATTGGGAAGGTAGCATCACAAACATACGAATCGCACACAAAGGTATGATGACAGCTCTTGAGAAAGTATAACATTAATGATATAATAATCAATACAGCTGAGTGACACCATGGTGATGTAGATATTACTCATCCTATTTGATGGATCGTAACTGCTGCAGACACATTATCAGCATCGAGACCGTGAGCAAGATTTGATACAAGAGAGCTATTTATAGAAAGAATGCAGCAACTAGAAGAGCTCATCAAAAGTGAATACTGAGTGCAGAAGACATATATCATGCAGGCATGAAGAGAAGTCATCGTCTTTGTCGATCCAGACAAGATACCTGATACTCAGATCGATGAGATACTCCGTTCTATAGGAGAAAAGATAGATGAACAGATGGAATATCCATGAATGATAAGAATAGTATGAGTGAGAGAGTCTACTGCCACCCATTACATTAGATAATATTTTATATGATAGCTATCATATGTTCCCTCATTTCACAATCCGATGAACAACAGTATATACTATGTGACTATGAATACTGATCTGTATAGTAATCTTTCTTGCAGTCGCATACTACTATACAAAAAAATATACACTAAAATTCTATAAGATACTCTCGTATAGCTGATTTTTCTTTCTGATACCATATATACTCTGACGCTACACGACAATTGTCCTAGATACGCGTACGATTCTCTCACTCGATCCAAACTTCTGGCTATCGATCATTTCACCATATAACTACTCATTTCATATTCTTGGTGTCGTCGTAGGATTTACGATTGCAGTGCTTATATTTCTTCGTAGTACATCGTGATCGTTCGAGAAGCGCCAATGGATCGACACACTTTTCTATGCTACAGCTATGAGTTGTATAGCATTTGGTTTCTTTGCTCTGCTGTGAGACAATATCATCTGAAAACAAACTGTCGAGCGGTACTGACTAGAAAATATCTTTCACAAAGAAAGTATCACATACAACTATGTGAAGACACATCCAATATGAATCTATATATCTATAGCCAGTATGATGAGTTTAATGATAGGGTACTTCTTTCATCAGATAATAAGAAAATACTGAACATGAATTATCTGATTTCTTAGTCTTCTTCTATGACTAAATATCATCTATATGCTTGTAGACTATCCAAGAAGATGATTTATAGAGATTGGAGATAAGGTTATCTGAATGTTGTGATATGGATTCGATATCTTCAACTTTGTTTCTATGATACTGTGAATATTTATTATTTTCTATTGAATTAAGGTACGAAAATGAAGTTAACTTTCACTGGTGATGATTCCGTCTATGATATCTATAAAAAAATACAAAAAATTCCATCAACCACTAATGATGTTGATCTAGCTATAAGTTCTAATCACAGTATTTTTGAGAATAATCGATGGGGAGAGCAGATAAAAGATTTTTGTGAGAAGAATGGCATACAGATAACTGCAATAGTCAATGATATTAAGAGCGAACAGTATTTTGGTGAGATAGGTATTCCTACCAAAATATGACCATCATATAAAAGATCAAAAAGAGTAAAGCACTTCTTCTCGATCAAAAATAAGAAACATTTCTTTTTCAATAAGAATTCGCCTCTTCAGTCGTATCTCATTATTTTGTTGGAGCTAGTCGCAATATTCTTTCTTCTCAAATTTCTCTATACGCTCATCTATCCTTCATGATATATTACGGTTGTGCCATCGCAAAAAAGCGAATCGTACATATATAATTTTGCCCTAGTTGAATCATCACTGACATGACAGTCAGAGAAAGTATATAATCATCATGTCATCCCCTACTCTATCAAGAACATAGAACAAATAACTCGTGGATCATCATCTATCTCCCAAACGATAACAGAGCAATCCCCTGCACAGTGAAAAGTTACAATAATCAATACAACAAGCAATGATATACTATGACTCCGTCCTGAGACACAACTTGTTACTGATACGGGACTGATATATAAGACACGTGAATCAGTATCTATTCCAGCAAACTGATCAACAACTATCGATGTCTATAGTAGCCCAATTGATGTGAATAATAACCCGATTGGGGAATGATGAAATATAAGCTCGTGAACAAGACTTCTGATAAGACTGCTTCCAGAAAGCTATGAAGAGAAAACAATCTATGGACTAGCTCTCAAAGATTTTACATGATGATATGTATCCAGTAAGTGAGTTGTCCGTGCGGAAGATATAGATCAGCTCATGCAAATATTTTCGTGAAATATCCTCAAGGCGATCGAGAAGAAAAGTTCTGTCATAAATGATGAAGAGAAGTATATCTATCTCCCTCAGCCATGAGTATCATACACACTCATCCGTACAGAAGTAGACAGCAATCTATGAGAAGAAAAAAAGACTATCTCATGAAAAGCTACATACGCATATCCATATATTCATATAGACAAAAAAACTATAGAGTGAAAAATAAAAGAGTATATGAGTGGAAGACAGATACCGAATAATACAATTCTCGGAGTGGATACAGACAACATAATCTTTCATGCACCTAA
>CALCME010000139.1 GCA_937965925.1 Candidatus Absconditabacterales bacterium
CTATGAAAATTATCAGCATCGCATTCTCGCTTTGTTAGTGACCTGACGTGAACAATGAACTCAACTCTCTCAGCAAGATCTAGCTGTAGATCGTATTCCATACTGGTATGTGCGTGAGTGGGTGTGAGGGGTGTTAGAGGAGGGGAGTGTGTAGGAAGAGAGAGTGTGAAGTTGCTATGCAGAAATTGAGGTGAGATGTGGGTAGTCTATAAGTCTATAATTGAATTTTCTATAGCATTATCATAGATTAAAGTTAATTTCATGTTATGAAATATAATCTTTTGGAAGATTTAATGAGTAGTAAGAAAGCTATTTATTCGGCTTTATCTCTTTTTTTCTTATTGTGATTTTTTTCTTGAATTAATATTGATGGAATTAGTTCTTTTCTTGAAAATATTTTTTTGTTTATAACTAATGATATTTCAAGTTTTTTGAATTTATTAATTGCAGGTTTGTTGTTGTTTATAACTTATAAATTTAATAAGTTTCAAGAAACATCAACTAAAGTTAATATAGAAGACAATAGACCAATATTGATCCCTATCGATGATTGAAATATAATGCTTGAAAATAATTGAAAAACCGAGGCTTATGATATTAGAATTTATGTAAAAACAGATCAAGATGACTTCCCGAGACTTATCTATAACTCTATACCATCAATTTACCCAGGTTGAAAATATTCTATAAGTATTGAAGATGATCTTTCTTCATGAAAATATAGATCTATTATTGTATTGTATAAAAACGCGGTTAGTTGATTCGAATATGTGCTATGATTTAATCATTTTTGATGAAATATTTCATGTAATCCTATTTGATTCGAGTACGTAGATAAGGTAATGAAAAGGACCTATCTATCACCTATATCTAAATGGAATTACTTTGATCTGATTTCTGATTTATCATTATATAATCAAATTGAGAATTGAAAACATGTTTTAGATGACATCACTAACTTGATTTTCAAGATGTAGTTTTGAACAAAATTCAATCACTTGATCCTTCTTAAGAATTTCAATTCAATTTGAAATCAGTTTATCTATATGTTCATCATATTGAGTGTTTTTAGTGCTATCAATATCTAGTACTATATATAGTCATATGAAATTATTCTTGATAACATTATTCATTTGTTCTATGGTATCGTGAAGATTTGAATCTTGACGAAACTTCATGTCAAATTCCTTTATAAAAAGACCTTGTGAGTTTTCCCTTGGTTTTAGAATTCTCTCTTGAATTATAATGTCTTCTAACAATACAGAAAATGTTCTATTAAATAGAGTGTCTCATCAAAATATAAATACATAATCAAATTTTCCTTCAGGAATTTGTACCATGTCACATGTATACTGCTGGCCTGTATATCTGTAAAATTATGGCATTAAAATCACTATCAACAACTTCTCATATTGTTTTTCTATAGTATTTTGTTTTGACATTTCTCTACCCATATACTTCCTTTTGATAAGCATCCTGAGAATAGACTATGCGATCATCTGTAGGTGGATATATCAACAGAATCTATTTCGATATATACTCATAGACAGATCTCTCCGTAAACATGGTTGTAAAAATAGTGTATAACATGATGTATAAAAATTGAATCATCTATCCAAAGAACTCTTTCCTCCATTCGTCTTCATGCCATACTGGGTGAGGACTCTCTTCTGGATAGACAGAGATAATTTGTTGTCATGTCTTGTCGCACGTGCGCAGATGGAGCTCTCTTGGTGGTCTCTTCATTAGTCTGTTGTTATATCTGATGTCTGGATGGAATTTTGGGAGAGGGAGTTTATGTGTACGATAGAATGTGAGTTCTGCTGACGTGATACGATAGGGTTTTCATGAAGACGAGCAGATGAAGATTGACTGAAGGAGCGTTTCTTGATTTTTAAGTTGTTCTCGTTCTGTATCAGAATACTCAGAGGGGGTGATATGCTCAATAGTAGATCATCTCTCAGGTGCTTTTCTCTCTTCATCTCTTCGAGTAAATCAGAACGATGCTGTTGTTTCTTTTTCTAATGGCATATAAACCTGTGCCATAGTTTCATTGTATGAAAAAGGACAAAGTGATGGATCGAAGAATGATCATCGTTCTCATGTCTCTTGCATATGGCTGATGATTTTTGCAACAGTTTTTTCATATTCATGCTTGGTGTATGTTGTATTGAAGATGCAATAGGATTCATTTTTTAGTGAGATAGATCAGAAACAATGGTGAGCACTATTGAGGCAGTTGTCTGAGTAGAGAATCGATTCTCCATGTCGGATGACGTTACTAAACATCACATTGTACATACGTGATGGATTGGAGGTGTCTAGGCTTCATCCTCAGCAATGAACTTCATACATTTTTTCTCCAACTCACCAGACATCTACATCCCTACAATCTTTTGCATCGACAAGCTCACTTCCATACCAGACATTTTCGAGGTTCTCTCCTTGGATGACAAATGAACTAGAGATGCTGTCTTTTGTTTCACTACTCCAGCAGTCTTGTGAGTTTGAACTCATTCTCACTGAATGAGGAAAGTTTTGCACAAGAGTGGTGAACGAGTCGATAAATGATTCTCTAAATGCTGGATCAGTTTGTAGCAGATGGCGAGTCTTTTGAAGTTCTTGTGCTGATGCAGGTTGGTTGAGTATATATCA